>CAZARJ010000012.1:0-2278 GCA_964487515.1 uncultured Conexibacteraceae bacterium
CAGATCGGGGTCCCCTACGACGACCCCTTCGACCTGATGGGCTACGAGCGCCTCTGGGGGACGGGGAGCTGGCAGAGCTGGCGGGGCGGCGACTACCGGCTCAAGGGAACGCAGATCTTCAACCGCGCCGCCGCCGGCTGGATCAAGCGCGACGCGATCGCCGTCCACCGCGGGCGGACGAGCACCCACAGGATCGTGCCGATCGGCCGCCGCCGTGGCTCGCAGCTTCTGATCGTGCCGACCGGCTACAAGCGCGCCTTCCTGACGATCGAGGCCCGGGTCAAGCGCCGCTACGACGGGACGCTGCCCGCCGCCGGCATCAACGTGCACGCGATCGACCAGCGCGGCTCGGCCTGCTCGTTCGCGACGAGGATGCGGGCCTGCTGGGGGGAGTCGCGACGGCAGGTGCCGATCCCGAGCAAGCCCGACAGCCTGGTGAGCCTGATCCGCAGCGGCAGGGTGATCCAGACGGCCGGCCTGACGGTCGCCAACCTCGGACGCGCCAAGCGGGGCGGCTTCCGGGTCCAGGTGATCGGCCGGCGCGCGCAGCTTCCCGCGATCAAGCCCGAGCCCTGCATGCTGCTGCCGGACGCCTGCTGACCCCGTCGCATGATCGCGCCGCGGGCGGGTAGGGGTCCCCGCGATGGCGGACGCGGCGGTAACCGGGCGGTGCATGTGCGGGGCGGTGCAGGTGGCCAGCTCCGAGCCGTTCCTCGGTGCCCTCTACTGCCACTGCAGGCGCTGCCAGAGGCGCTCCGGGACGACGCGCTCGGCCACTGCCCTCTGCCCCGCGGGCGCCTTCTCCGTCACGGCGGGGGAGGAGCTGGTCCGGGTCTGGGACCCCGGCGACGGCTGGCTGAAGGCGTTCTGCTCCGAGTGCGGCAGCCACACCCACACGATCAGCCCCGACGATCCGAGCCTCGTCGCGGTCCGTCTCGGCTGCGTCGACGGGGACGCCGGCATCCGCCCGCAGGCGCACCAGTTCGTGCGCTACGCGTCGCCGCTCGAGCCGCTTCCCGACGACGGCCTGCCGCGCTTCCCCGAGCGCCTCGGCGCGACCGAGCCACTCGAAGAGGCGTAGGAAGCCGCGCCTGATCCCCCGAGCGCGCTGGGGCGGCCTCCGGAGCCCGGCCGAACACAGGAAAACCGTCTCGGGGGGTGCCGAATCCTGTTACCTTGTGCGTAATGTCTCGGCTGGGGGGCATTCTGACGGGAGCGAGCGTGGCCGCGGTCGTCGCCCTGCTCGCAGCGGCTTCGATCGCCGAGGGCAAGACCTTCAAGAGCGGCTTCATGTCCTACGTGAGCACGCCGTCGACAGCGGCGCCGGGGACAGGCGCCTCCGTCGCCGCCAACTGCCCGGGGAATCGCCGCGTCACCGGGACCGGCGCGACCCTGGGCGGGCCGGCGCGCGCCGACTCGCCTGTCAGCAGGATCGCCTCGCTCAGCTTCGGCGACGACGACGCTGACGGTGACAGAGACGACCGGGCGATCAGCAAGGCCTACAACGGTTCCGGCAAGGCGGCGAAGCTGACGACCTTCGCCGCCTGCCTCGCGCCGCAGGCCGGGGGCTCCGCGCTCAGCTACAACTTCCAGCCCAGTGCCTCAAATCCGCTGTCGGGCAACATTGGCACCGGGCAGACCACGACCTGCTCGGGCCGCGTCGTCGGGGGTGGGGAGCTCTTCGTCGGTCCCCCGCAGGAGGAGACGCTGCGCGGCAACGGGCCCGAGGTTCTCTCGAACGGGAAGGTGGACCCGTCGACGTGGCAGGCGAGCATCGGCGTGAGCCAGTGGACGACGAATCACTTCGCCTACATCGAGGCGGCCTGCATCACCGGCAACGCGCTCAAGATCCGCGCCGTCTACAAGCCGAAGGTGATCTTCCAGGATCAGGTCCGCAAGGTGAGCGTGAAGTGCCCGCGCGCCGCCCGCAAGGGGTGGAAGGTGCTCAGCGGCGGCTGGAGCGGCGCGACGGAGTCCGTGCTCGCCTCGGCCCCCTTCGACGACCGCGACCGGAAGAAGGTCCCCGACGACGGCTGGCAGGTCAAGGTCAAGCACTTCATGTTTGGCAATCCCACCGCGCTGGTCGCCTACGCGATCTGCGGCAAGCGGCGCTGAGCCGACCCGGCTAGCGACGCCCGTGTCGGCTAGCCTACGGGGCGGCCGACGGCGAACGTCCGGCGACGATCGCCGAGGTGGGCCACTGGGGTGATCCGCGTCGGGATACCGACGTCAGGCTCCCCAGTAGTGGGGCCCCCGGCCGGGCGGTGGGCCACTGGGG
>CAZARJ010000012.1:2378-18081 GCA_964487515.1 uncultured Conexibacteraceae bacterium
CAGGCTCCCCAGTGGGTGGGCTGGCCGCGCCCGCGGAGGTCATCGGGGGGCGCCTCGTCCGGTCGG
The DNA here is from genome assembly GCA_964487515.1 of uncultured Conexibacteraceae bacterium. Lineage (GTDB taxonomy): Bacteria > Actinomycetota > Thermoleophilia > Solirubrobacterales > 70-9 > RHKX01. The sequence continues at coordinate 2,445 of CAZARJ010000012.1, forward strand.
TCAGCTCGCCGCGGACCGCGCCACGGCGATCGTCAGCTCGCGGCCGTCGACGCGGATCGCCTCGCCGTCGCCGTCGATCGCCTCGGGGTAGGCGACTGAGGTCGCCAGGGTCTCGCCCGCGACGTAGGCCTCGTGCTCGCGGGCGGCGCTGATCAGCTCGGCGTCGCCGGCCAGCGTGAGCGCGATCCGGTCGCTGATCTCCAGGCCGGCCTCCTTGCGCGCGTTCTGCACGGCGCGCACGACCTCGCGCGCCAGGCCCTCGCGGATCAGATCCTCGTCCAGCTCGAGCGCCAGCGCCACGGCCCGGCCCGCCTCCGACTCCACCTGGTAGCCCTCCAGGGGCTGCATGACGAGGGTCAGATCCTCGGGCTGCAGGGTGTGCTCGGCGCCTTCGATGCGGATCCCGATCTCGCGCTCGCCGGCGATCGCCGCCCGCGCGTGGTCGGGGTCGAGGGCTTCGATCGCCGCCTTCGCCCGCGGCATGTCCTTGCCGAAGCGCGGGCCCAGGGCGCGGAAGTTCGGCTTCACGGCGTAGCGGGCCAGCTCGGCCTCCTCGGTGACGAAGCGCAGCGCCTTCACGTTCAGCTCGGCCCGCACCAGCTCCGCGAAGCGCTCGATCACGCGCCGCTCCGCCTCGGTCGCCACGATCGCCGCCTCGGCGAGCGGCTGGCGCACCTTCACCTTCGCCTGCGCGCGCGCGGCCCGGCCCAGCTCGACGGCGCGCCGCGCCGCCTCCATGCCCGCCTCCAGCTCGGCGTCGCGCAGCGCCGCGCTCGGCTCCGGGTAGTCGCAGAGGTGGACGGAGTCGGGCGCGTCCCCGAACTCGCCCGCCGCGCCCCCGGCGAGGTTCACGTAGATCGCCTCGGCGGTGAAGGGGACGAACGGGGCGAGCAGCTTCGCCGTCTCCAGCAGGCAGTGGCGCAGGGTCGCGAAGGCCGCCGGATCGCCGTCCCAGAAGCGCCGCCGCGAGACCCGCACGTACCAGTTGGAGGCCTCGTCGACGAAGTCTGCGATCGCCCGCCCGGCGCTCACCGTGTCGAACCCGTCGAGGCCCGCCCGCACCTCGGCGATCGTTCCCTGCAGACGGGAGAGAAGCCAGCGGTCGAGCTCCGCGTCGGGGCCGTCCGCGCGCTCGTCCGCGCCCTCGCCGGCGCCCGCGCCCTCGGCGGCAGCGCCCGCCGCATCGCCCGCGTCCGCCTCGTCCCCGGCCCTCGCCCCTCCCCGCGCGCCCGCCCCCTGCCCGGCCTCCTCGGCCGCGTTCTCGTACATGACCAGGAAGCCGTAGGTGTTCCAGAGCGTGAGCAGGAATTGGCGCAGGGACTCGCCGATCGTCTCGACGCTGAAGCGGTAGCCCGCCCAGGGCTGCTGCGAGGTCAGGTAGTACCAGCGGAAGGCGTCGGCGCCGTGCGTGTCGAGCACCTCCGCCGGCGCGACCACGTTGCCGCGGCTCTTCGACATCTTCTGGCCGTCGGGGTCGAGGATCAGGCCCAGGCAGACGCAGTTGCGGTAGCTCGACTCGCCGAACAGCATCACCGACTCGGCGAGCTGCGAGTAGAACCAGCCCCGCGTCTGGTCGATCCCCTCGCAGATGAAGTCGGCCGGGAAGCGGCGCTCGAACTGCTCCTGGTTCTCGAACGGGTAGTGGAGCTGCGCGAAGGGCATCGCGCCCGAGTCGTACCAGGCGTCGATCGTCTCGGGGACGCGCCGCATCGTCCCCCCGCACTTCTCGCAGGGCAGCTCGACCTCGTCTATATAGGGGCGGTGCAGGTCCTCGGGGACGTCGCCGGCGCGCTCGCGCAGCTCGGCGATCGAGCCGGCGCAGAAGGAGCCGTCGCAACGGTCGTCCGTGCACTCCCAGACGGGCAGGGGAGTGCCCCAGTAGCGCTCGCGGGAGAGCGCCCAGTCCACGTTGCCCTCCAGCCACTTGCCGAAGCGCCCGTGCTTGATGTGCTCGGGGTGCCAGCCGATCGTCTCGTTGGCGGCCAGCATCTCGTCGCGGACCGCCTCGGTGCGCAGGTACCAGCTCGACTTCGCGTAGTACAGCAGCGCCGTCCCGCAGCGCCAGCAGTGCGGGTAGGAGTGCTCGTAGTCGGTCGCCCGGAAGAGCTTCCCGCGCTCCTCCAGCGCCGTCACGATCTCGTCGTTGTGCTCGTAGACGAGCTTGCCCTGGAAGTCGGGGACGCGCTCGTCGTAGGTGCCGTCGGGGCGGACCGGGTTCTGCAGCGTCATCTCGTAGCTCTCGCCGAGCCGGAAGTCGTCCTCGCCGAAGGCCAGGGCGGTGTGGACGAGGCCGGTGCCCTCCTCGGTGGTCACGAAGTCGCCGAGCAGGACGGAGTGGCCGCGCGGGCCGAAGTCGGCGCCGGCGATGTAGTCGAAAGGTGGCTCGTAGCGGATCCCCTCGAGCTCGCTGCCGGGAAAGGACGCGAGCACCTCGGCGCCCTCTCCGAGCACGCGCTCGAGCAGCGCCCGGGCGACGACCACGACCTCCTCCGCGCCCGCCGCCCGCGCCCGCACGTACTCGATCTCGCTCCCGGCGGCGACGGCGGCGTGGGCGATCAGCGTCCAGGGCGTCGTCGTCCAGACGAGCAGGCTGTCGCCCGGCTCCAGCGCCCGCGTCCCGTCCCCGCCGGCGCGGACCGGCAGCCGCACGTAGACGGAGGGATCGACCCGGTCGCGGTAGCCGAGCGCCACCTCGTGCGAGCTCAGCGCGGTGCCGCAGCGCGGGCAGTAGGGGACGACCTTGTGGCCGCGGTAGAGGCGATCCGCGTCCCAGTGCTGCCGCAGCGACCACCAGACCGACTCGATGTAGTCGTTGTCGAGCGTCCGGTAGGCGTCGTCCATGTCGATCCAGAAGCCGATCCGCTCGGTCAGCTCCTTCCACTCGGAGACGTAGCGGAACACCGACTCCCGGCAGCGGCGGTTGAACTCCGCGATCCCGAGCTCCTCGATCTCCTCCTTGGACGAGATTCCGAGCTCCTTCTCGACCTCCAGCTCGACCGGCAGGCCGTGGCAGTCCCAGCCGGCCTTGCGGGGGACGTAGTAGCCGGACATCGCCTTGTAGCGCGGGTAGACGTCCTTGAAGACGCGGGCCAGCACGTGGTGGGAGCCGGGGCGGCCGTTGGCGGTCGGCGGGCCCTCGTAGAAGCTCCACGTCGGCGCGCCCTCGCGGGCGGCGAGCTGGCGGGCGAAGACGTCGCGCTCGCGCCAGCGCTCCAGGATCCCCTCCTCGAGCGCGGGAAATGACTGCTTCGGATCGACGGGCGCGTAGCGGGGCACGGCGGCGACGATTCTAGGCGCGGGGGCCCGGGCGGGCGCGCGAGATAGCCTCCGGGTAAGGCCTTTACACGCAGAGAAACGGAGCACTTGAATGACTGAACCGAACCAGGGGACGAACTCTTCGGGGGCGGAGGCGGAGAAGCTCTGGGGGGGCGAGACCGACAAGGCGGTCGCCAACTTCCCCGTCTCGGGGCAGCCGATCCCGGCGCCGGTGGTGCACTGGCTCGGCCGGATCAAGGCGAACGCGGCGCGGACCAACGCCGAGCTCGGGCGCCTCGACGGTGACGTCGCCGAGCGGATCGCCGCGGCGGGCGACGCGGTCGGGCGCGGCGAGCACGATGCCCAGTTCCCGGTCGATGTCTTCCAGACCGGCTCCGGCACCTCGTCGAACATGAACGCCAACGAGGTGATCGCGAACCTGGCGGGCGAGGGCGTGCATCCCAACGACCACGTCAACATGGGGCAGTCGTCCAACGACGTCTTCCCCTCCGCGGTGCACCTGGCGGCGCTCGAGCGCACGACCAACGACCTGCTGCCGGCGATGGACGGCCTGGCCGGGGCACTGGAGGCGAAGGAGAATGAGTTCGCCGACGTCGTCAAGGCCGGCCGCACGCACCTGATGGACGCCGTCCCGGTGACGCTCGGGCAGGAGTTCGGCGGCTACGCGGCGCAGCTGCGGCTCGGGATCGAGCGCGTCCGGGGGACGCTCGCGCGCGTCGGCCAGATCCCGCTCGGCGGCACCGCGACCGGGACCGGGCTCAACACCCACCCCGACTTCGCCGCCGGGGTGCGGGAGAAGCTCGCCGCCGAGTCCGGGCTCGAGATCGCCGGCCCCCGCGACGCCTTCGAGGCGCAGGCCAACCGCGACGCGCTGGTCGAGCTCTCGGGCGCGCTCAAGGTGGTCGCGGTCTCGCTGATCAAGATCGCCAACGACCTGGCGCTGATGGGCTCGGGCCCGCGCGTCGGCCTCGCCGAGCTGCGGCTGCCGGAGCTCCAGAAGGGCTCCTCGATCATGCCCGGCAAGGTCAATCCGGTGATCCCCGAGGTGACGATCCAGGTCGGCGATCAGGTGATCGGCAACGACGCCGCGATCGCGGTCGCCGGCTCCCAGGGTCAGTTCGAGCTCAACGTGCGGGTGCCGCTGATCGCGCGCAACCTGCTCGACTCGATCAAGCTGCTCGCCTCCACCTGCCGGCTGCTGGACGAGAAGGTGATCGCCGACGTCGAGGCCAACGTCGAGGCCTGCACGGCGGCGGCCGAGGGGACGCTGGCGACGGCGACCGCCCTCAACCCGCACATCGGCTACGACCGGGCGACGGAGATCGTCAAGGCCGCGGTCGACTCGGGCCGCCCGCTGCGCGAGGTCGCGCGCGAGCAGGGCGTCGAGGAGTCGGTGCTGGACGAGGCCCTGGACCACGCCAAGCTCGCCCGCCCGCACGGATAGGGGTCGGCGGGAGGCCCGGCGGGCCCCGACGAGATGGCAGAGGTTTGCGCCTGTCCGGGGCGTTGATCGCTGCCACCTCCCGCGCCCGGGCCGCGCCTCAGCGGCCGCCGAGCGCGCCGTGGCCCGGCGCGGGCTCCTCGCGGAGCTCCTGGAGGGCTGCGGCGTGGGGCTCCAGCGCCGGTGGCAGGGCGATCGTCATCCGGTCGACGCCGGAGGGCAGGTCGGTCGCGTCGGCGACCGCGGCGGCGGCCTGAGGGCTCGAGAGCCGCATCAGCCCGCGCTCCAGCCGGCAGCCCATCGCCAGCTCCAGCGGCGTGCTCCCGTCGGCGCCGGGGCCGGGCAGCCGCGCGACCTCCTCGCAGGCCTGGGCGCGGCGAACCTGGTTGACGAAGGCGAGCACGTACATCGGGGAGCACACTTCATATCGCTGCCGGCGGCGGAGGGCTTGAGCGGTGCGAGCGATGCGGCGGTCAGAGGGGGCGCCCGCCCGCCCGGACGTACGGAGCGAGGGTACAGCCGGTCAGCCTCGATCGGTTTCGGGTGAGCCGTCGCCCCACAGCGAACTGATCGGCCAGGCCTCGAGCTTGTCCCCGAACGGCAAAGCTCGCTCGCCACCGTAGAGCACGACTCCACGTGCGAAGCGCTCCCCGAGCCGGTCGCGAAGCATCGAGAGGTGTCTGAAGTCCTCCCCCCGAACCGTCGCTCCGGACTTCACCTCCACTCCCGCGACCTGCCCGTCACGCGCTTCGATCACGAAATCGACCTCAGCCCCCTTCGCCGTCCTGAGGTGGAAGAGAGAAGCGCTGGTCCGGCTCCAGCCCAACTGCTTGGTCAGCTCCATGCCCGCGAAGCACTCGATCACGATCCCGCGCAAGCTCTCGTCACGCTCCAGCCGAGCCGGATCGGCATCGAGAAGATGTGCGAGCAAGCCGCTGTCGACGAGGATGAGCTTGCGGGCCTTGGTCACCTGCTTGACCCTGTTCGTGTGCCAGCCCGGCAGGGACTGGATCAAGAAAACGTGCTCGAGCAGCGTCAAGTAACGGTCGAGAGTCGTGCGCGGGACACCAACCGCTCCACTCAAGTCGGACTTGTTGATCGGCGAGCGGGTCCGCTGGGCGATCGAGGACAGCACCCGGGGGAGCTCGGTGAGCCGCTCGACGTTGGCCAGATCCTGCACGTCGCGCTGGATCACCGTTGTCAGATAGGACGTGAACCACTGCTCGCGTCGGCGCTCGCCGCGTTCCACCGCCTCCGGAAAGCCACCGGCGCAGGCGCGCGCTATGAGGTCGGATCGGGACGCGCCCGGCGCGTCAGGAGGGCTGTCGCCGCCGAACACCCGATCAATGAACGAGTCGGCGGGCCGGGCTTCGATCTCGCCCTGCGAGAACGGCCACAGGGTCGCGATCTCGACCCTTCCCGCGAGCGATTCCGAAACCCGAGGCAGGAGGAGCACCTGGGCCGATCCGGTGAGTAGAAAGCGCCCGGGTCGTCGATCGCGATCCACCGTCGCCTTGATCGGCAGGAGCAGGTCAGGTGCCCGCTGGATCTCGTCCAAGACGACCGTGCCCGTGAAGCTTGCGATGAATCCAACCGGATCTCGTCGTGCCGCGTCGAGCGTCGGCAAGTCGTCCAGGGTTACGTAGTCGCTCGGGTGCGGCCCCCTTGCCAGCGCCCGGGCGAGGGTGCTTTTCCCCGCCTGGCGAGGGCCGATCAACAGCACAACCGGTGTGTCGTCGAGCGCTTGGAGCATTCGATCGGCGAGGAATCGATTCTTCATTACGTGGGCATTATATGCCTATGCAGTGGACGAATTATGCCAATTCGCAAGACGCCTTGGCGCGGCTGCGATCATTTGCTTGAGGCATTCACAGCGCGCCGGAGCGAAAGGAGCAGGCGATGAGCGAGGCTGAGGGCACGGGCGACGAACGCCAGGGGACCGAGGACGTGGCGACGGAGAAGGCGACCTTCGGGGCCGGGTGCTTCTGGCATCCGGAGTCGGAGTTCCGCAAGCTGGACGGGGTGGTGGACACGGCGGTCGGCTACGCGGGCGGGCATGTCGATAACCCGACCTACGAGCAGGTCTGCACGGGTCGCACCGGCCACGCCGAGGTGACCCAGGTGACCTTCGACCCGCAGCGGATCTCCTACGAGCAGCTCCTCGACGCCTTCTGGGCGATGCACGACCCGACGCAGGTCGACCGGCAGGGCCCCGACGTCGGCGACCAGTACCGAAGCGTGATCCTCACTGCAACGCCCGAGCAGGCGAAGGCGGCCGAGGCCTCGAAGGCGGCGCAGGCGCAGCAGCATCGCGAGCCGATCGCGACCTCGATCGAGCCGCTGGGCGACTTCTGGATGGCCGAGGGCTATCACCAGTGCTACCTCGAGAAGCGCCGCGGCTCGGGCCTGCTCGGCTCGCTCCTCGGCGGCTGACGCCGGGCCCTCGGGCCAGTGAAGGATTGCCTGGCCCAGTGTCGGCCTGATGGGAGGAAGCCATCCAAGGGAAATCGCATTCCCTCCGGCCCCGCGCGGTCACGGTCGCGCAGAATAGTCCCGCTGCGTGTATCGAAAGATGTACATGTTCATGCTATGATGGCCGGGTGAAGCCGAAGCCGCATCAAGTTCTTGCCACCGGGGAGGCGCGCGCGATGCTCCCGACGATGCTGAAGCGATTTCGACGAGCGGGATCTACGGCCGAGCCCGTGGTGATCGGTGCGCGGCGTCGTCCAGAGGCCGTCGTGCTTTCCTACGAGCGGTACCTGCAGATGGCAGGAGGCCGCGAGGCGGTGGCCGCTGCCCTCGAACGGCAGAGCGCGGAGGGGGCCGCGAAGCTCGACGGAGATGAGGCTCTCACGGTCGCTGATCGCGAGCTACACGTGATGCGCAGCGAACGCGACACCAATCGCTAATCGGCGCGCATGCGCGCGGTCCTCGACCCCAACGTCCTCGTGGCCGCGTTGATCTCGCCCAGCGGCCCGCGACGGGCGATTATCAGCGCATGGACCGAAGGTCGCTTCGACCTCATCGTCAGCTCGATACTCCTCGGTGAGCTGCGCGATGTCCTCTCTCGCCCCAAGTTTCGACGTTGGGTCAGCCGAGACGCTGCCATGACATACGTCGACGGCATTCATGGGAGTGCGACCATCGCCGACGATCCGTCTCGACGGCCGCCCGTCTCACCGGACCCGGACGATGATTATCTGGTCGCGTTGGCGCGCTCTGCGAGTGCGACATGGCTTGTCTCCGGCGATCAGCACCTAGTCAGTCTGGGAGAAGTTCAGCCACCGGTTCTGACTCCACGACGGTTTCTCGAGGAGTTGGGCGGAGGTTGAACGGAAGATTCCAATAGGCTGGCGCGCCATGAATACGGCCACATTCGCTCCGCGCACCGTCCTCGCCGACTACGTTCCGGGCACCCGCGTCCGCAACGCGGTCCTGATCTGCGCCGGCGCCCTGCTCACCGTGCTGGGCGCCCAGATCTCGATCCCGATCCCGCCATCGCCCGTCCCGGTCACCGGCCAGACGCTGGCCGTCGTCATCGCCGGCACCGCCCTGGGCATGCGCCGCGGGATGCTCTCGCAGCTTCTCTACCTCTGCCTCGGCCTGCTACTGCCCGTCTATGCGGACGGCGGCCAGGGCACCGAGGTCCTCTTCGGTGCGACCGGCGGCTACATCGTCGGCTTCGTCCTCGCCGCCGGCCTGGTCGGCTGGTTCGCCGAGCAGGGCTTCGACCGCAAGCCGGTCTACGCCTTCGCCGGTTTCGTCGCCGGGCAGCTCGCGATCTTCGGCATCGGCGTCCCCTGGCTGCACGCCGCCACCGACCTGAGCTGGTCGACGGCGATCCACGAGGGCTTCACGATCTTCATCATCGGCGGGCTGATCAAGGCCGCGGTCGCCGGGCTCACGGTCCCCGCCGCCTGGCGCTTCGTCCGCAAGCTCGACGCCGCCGACGACGAGCGGTAGCCGCCCGCCCGCAAGACCCCGCCGCCAGCCGGGTCGTCCTGCGCTACGCCGCTGCGCCGCGTGGCGTTTGGTGCAGGAAGGGCGTCAAGAATGCTTGCCGGAAGCCGGGTGCTCGCATCCCACACCTCGATCGCCACGAGAGCTTGCTGCCCGGCGGGCGGTTGACCCTGCCGGCGACGGCAGCTGAGCGCCAACCGGCGCTGCGAGCTTGCTGGAGATGTAGCGTGACCCACCGGAGGCGATAAACCGCTCTCCACCGGGCATTGGCGGGGGAGTGAGGGAGGTACGAGGAGTGACGATGAGGTACCCCTCTTGACATGGGTAAACCCTCTTGGTTATTGTGCTCGCCGAGCTCGTCGGAGGGATGGGCCGAAGTCGCGGATGGGAGGAGCCATCAAGGTGAGGAAGAGCACGCCAAGTCTTAACGCCGGGGGGGGGGCACCTCTTGATGCTCCGCTAGTCGGAGCGACGCGCGGGAGCCGGGCTCCCGCGCTCCTCGAAGCCGGCAAGCACTGCGCAACCGCTTTGACGGCGGCCTTCGTCGCGGCAACGCTGCTCTTCCTTATTGCCTTCACCGGCTCCGCGCACGCGAAGCCGGTCCACAAGTTGGACTCCTCACTGGACGGCGCCGACACGCCAGCGGGCTCCTTCGCGGGCCCCGGGGTCATGGAGGTGCGCCAGAGCGACCGTCTGCTCTACGTGATCGACGGGGACTCGATCCTCAAGTACGACATCTCCGATCCGCAGGACCCGCAGCTTCAGAACTTCTCCGCGCTCGGCTCGCCCGCGATCACCGAGGCGGGCGACCCGCCCGCGCCGCTCTCCCTCGGCAACAACGCCGACATCGCGGTCGACGACTCCGGCGGTCCCGCCGACGGCACGATCTACGTCTCCACCGGAGCCAGCGGCTTCCTTCCGGACGGGCACACCTACGCCTACAGCGCCACGGGCGAGTTCCTCCGCGAGCTGAAGTTCAAGAACGGCGCGCTCACCGGGACCGCCAACGGCCTCGATGTGGTCGCGACGGGCGAGCGAGCCGGTGACCTCTACGTCGCTCGCGTGGCCGGCTTCACCGATAGCGACAACAACTTCCTCCACTACGCCGTCCAGGGGGACGGGACGCTCGCCTACGACGAGGAGAGCAGCCTGCGGCTGGCGCAGCTCGACGGGGTGGCGCTCGCCGACGCCGGAGAGACGTTCTTCACCAATTCGACCTCAGGTGTAGTTGCCCACTCGATCGACGGTACTGAGCTTTTCAATCTCGATCGGCCAGCCGGGTTCACAAGTCGTGCGGCGGCACTCGCGGTCGATCCGGCCAGCGGCGACGTCTACACCGCGGGTCAACCCGTCTTCTTCGGCGGCCCGACTCCGACGAGCATCGAGAAGTACGCCGGCGCCGACGCCGAGCAGCCGGGCGCCAAGCTCGACAAGTTCGGCGCCGATACGCTCGCCGTCGGCGTCGATTCGGCGTCCGACACCATCTACGGCGCCGACACGGTCGCGCACGAGATCGACATCTACGTGCCCGGCACGGTGCCGGACCTGACGGTCGGCGAGGCGAGCTTCGACTCGCTCACCACCGCGACCCTAACCGGCACGGTCAATCCGCTCGGCGCCCCGGTCACGAGTTGCGTGTTCGAGTACGGGACGACCACGAGCTACGGGCAGACCGCGGACTGCGATCCCGCCAGCCCCGGCAGCGGCACCGAGCCCGTCGACGTCACCGGCCTCGCGATCAACCTGACCGGCGGCACGCAGTACCACTACCGGCTCAAGGTAACCAACGCCGACGGCACCAACGTCAGCGCCGACGCGACCTACTTCGCCCCGAACCTCCCCGAGGTGACCACCGGGGAGCGGGGGCCGGTCGGCAGCCGTACGGGCAGCGCCCTGCTCGGCGGCACCGTCGACCCGAACAAGACCCCGACCAAGTGGTGGATCGAGTACGGGACCGAGTCTGACCTCTCCGACGCGCAGAGCTCACCCGCAGGTGAGGACCTGAACGCCGGCGACGGCGGCGACCCGGTCGACGTCACGCACAGGGTGCGGGGCCTGGAGCCCGAGACGACTTACTACTACCGCGTCGTCGCCGCGACAGCGGCGGGCAGCGTCGAGGGCGACATCCGTAGCTTCTGGATGCCCGCCGCCCCCGCTCCCGACCCGGATGAGTGCGCGAACGCGGAGTTCCGCCGCAGCGGCACCCCGAGCGCCGCGCTGCCGGACTGCCGCGCCTACGAGCGCGTCTCGCCGGCCGAGAAGAACGGGGGGTCCGTGGTTACCGGCTACGACATCACCACCGCCGACGGCGACCGCGTTACCTATGCGGCCGAGACGGGTTTCGCAGGGCAGCAAAGTCTCGGGATGATCGGCACATACCGGGCTGAGCGCGACCTTGCCGGTTGGAGTTCGGAGGGAATCCAACCGCCCGTCAAATGGAGCGGAGTGGGTCTTTCAATGGGTAACTGGATGCCCCAAACCGCAGACGCTGGTCTTGAGGACTTTTTCCTAAAGGGGGAGAACATCGCATTACCAGGTGTAGATGGTGCGTCCCTCGCCCATCGCGGCGACGATGGTGAGTGGAACGTTCTCCATGGAGGGGAGGTATGGCTCGATGCCACTGCCACCCGCGAGGGCTGGGTCGCCGCCACTGTGGGCGAGCCGCTCGACGTCACCGAGGGCCCCACCAGCCTGCCCGGCACCCAGGGCATCTACGAGTTCGCCGAGGACGGGAGCGAAGTCCACCTGCTTTCCGTCGACGAGAATGGCGATCCAATCGACGACGAGCACACTTCAATTCAGCAGTACAAGGGAGTTGTCGCGGACGGCTCGCGCGTCTTCTTCCAGACCTCTTCGGCCTCTCCTATCCAGCGAAATCGCCTTTGGGTGCGGATCGGTAACGAGGAGACCAAGGAGCTGACGCGCTCCGAGGTCAATCCGGGCCAGCCGCCCACAACCGCCACCTTCCAAGGCGCCACCCCAGATGGAAAGCACGCGTATTTCATTTCGGGTGACAATTTGACCGAAGATTCACCCGCGGGAACCCTGATGGATCTCTACCGCTATGACGTCGAGACGGAGGAGCTCACCAACCTGACGACGACCGACCCAAATGGGGCAAACGTTCGCGGCGTACTCGGCTATTCCGATGACGCATCGATCGTCTACTTCGAGGCGAGTGGCAACCTGACTCCGGGTGCGAGCGGCAGCGGTCCGAAGATTTACCGGGTCAACGACGATGGGCTTAGCCTCATCACTGACGAACTGGATTTCGCCACCAAGCCGGGCTACCTGGGTCCCGCTACGCGCTATACCACTGACGATCAGCGCCAAGCGCAGGTATCTCCCGACGGCCGCTACCTCCTGTTCAGCACGGCGAGTGACTTCGGCGTCTTCGACGCCGACGGCTACCGCGAGTACTGGCGCTACGACGCCGCTGAAGACCGTATGCAGTGCGTCTCCTGCTCGCTGGACGGGCAGGCAGGGGGACACGCGTATCTCGCCCAGCCCGCGCTGTTCCGAGCCAGTCCGGCGTTCGTAGCGCAGTTCGGTCCGCGGCCGCGCCTGACCGCCGACGGCAAGGTCGTCTTCGCGACTCCCGACCCGTTGGTGCCCCAGGATTCCAACAACGACTTCGACGTCTACATGTGGGACGGCGAGGCGAAGCTGATCTCGTCCGGCACGTCGATCTCCGGCGCCTGGCCGACGGCGATGACCGAGGATGCCTCGAGCATCTTCTTCATCAGCCGCGGCCGCCTGGTCCCCGGAGATGACGACAACCAGGTCGACCTCTACGTCGCCCGCGTCGGCGGCGGACTCGAATCCCAGCAACAGGTTCCGCGCGAGGAGCCGCCCTGCCAGGGCCCGGCCTGCCGCGACGATGAGCCCGCACCCCCGGAGGCCGACAACCCGGCCACCGAGCAAGGTGGCTCCGGCTCCGCCGCCAACCGCTGCAAGGCCGAGAAGCGCAAGCTGAACCGCGCCGAGCGCCGCACCGAGCGGGTGCAGAGGCGGGCCCTGCGCAAGCAGCAGCGCGCGAAGAAGCTGAAGCGCAAGGCGAAGCGCGCGCACGGCAAGCGGGCGCACAGGCTCCGCAAGCGCGCCCGCGACGCGCGCCGGCAGGCCCGTCGCCTGGAGCGCAAGGCCACCAGGGCGGCTAAGCGCGAGGAGCGTGCCGCCAGGCGAGCTAGCCGCTGCGTGAACGGGGGTGCCAAGTGAGAGCCCACCGCAGAGACGGCGAGACACGAGCGATGAGCACCGAGCAGAGCAGGAGCGAGATGATGCGCAGGCAGGGGACGAACGAGAAGAGGGAGCGCCGCAAGGGACGCCGGTTCCTGTTGGCGATCGTTAGCGCCGCGGCGGCGGCGCTGGCCGGCCCGGCGCTGGTCGCGCCCGCGGCGGGCGTCGCCGCCGATCCTCCTGCCGATGGGCACTACATGCTCGACTACTTCGATGCCGGGGTCTGGGACCGTGCGGACAACTTCGTCACGCAGGCCGGCGCGCATCCGGATCGGGCCAACACGTACTTCCGGCTCAAGTCCACAGGCGCTGACCCGTCGAATCCGGAGAGCGGCATTCCGGTCGTGGCGCTGAAGGACGTCGAAATCGACCTTCCCGCCGGTCTCGTGGTCAACCCGCAGGCGACCGAGCAGTGCACGCGGGCGGAGTTCTGGCTTCGCGAGTGTCCACCGGCGTCCAATGTCGGAAATGCTCGTCTCCCATCGTTAGCTGGTGCCGTCAACCCTGTCTACAACATGGTTCCGCGCCAAGGGCTGCCGGCAGAGTTCGCATTCGCGCCAGCGGGGGGCTCAGCGGCATCCGTCTACCTCGAGGGCCATGTCCACTCTGACGGTCGGATCATGATGCGGATCCCGAGCAACTCAGCAACGGTTGCGGTCAACTTCAGCGACTTCGACTTCTATGGCATCCCCGCCGATCCGGCGAACGGGACCGGGGCGAACGGGAGCTTGAAGGCGCTGGTCACCAACCCGACCTCCTGCACCGGTCCGGTGGAGACGATCATCCGCACCAACGCCTGGTCGAACCCCGAGTGGGACACGCTGAGCGCCCCGGCGCCGGCCGGCACCGGCTGCGAGCTGCTGCCGTTCACGCCGAGCGCCCAGGTCTCGGTCGGCAACCACACCGCCGACAGCCCGACGCCGCTCTCGGTCGACATCAACGTCGACCAGTCCGGCCTCACCAACCCCGACGTGCTGCCGCAGGCACACGTCAAGCGGGTCCAGGTCGAGCTGCCCGAGGGCATGGCCGTCAACCCGGCCGCCGCCAACGGGCTCAAGGCCTGCTCGCCCGAGCAGATTGGCCTGGGCACGGATGATCCGGCCGACTGCCCCGATGCCTCGAAGCTGGGCACGGTCGAGATCGAGACCCCGCTGCTCAAGGAGCAGCTCAAGGGCCCGGTGTATCTGGCCGAGCAGGACAACAACCCCTTCAACGAGCTGCTGGCGCTCTATCTGGTGCCGCGCAACTCCGAGCGGGGCGTGGAGCTGAAGCTGCCGGGCAAGGTCGAGGCCGACCCCGAGACCGGTCAGCTGACCGCCACCTTCGACGACAACCCCCAGCTGCCCTTCAGCCGCCTGAGCGTCGACTTCTTCGGCGGCAAGCAGGGCGCGATCGTCAACCCGCCGACGTGTGGGACGAAGAGCGCCCACATCGAGATCTCCCCCTGGTCGGCCGCTGACGTGGACAACCCCACGCCCGCCGAGACGGCGATCTCCAACAACAAGATCGAGATCACCAAGGGCGCGAACGGGCACCCCTGCCCGGAGACGCTCGCCGACCGGCCCTTCGATCCGGATCTCGTGAGCGCCGGGATGCTCGACAACGCCGCGGCCTCCAGCTCGCCGTTCGTGATGCGCCTGCGGCGCCACGATGGCGATCAGGAGCTCGACCGCCTCACGCTCTCCACCCCGGAGGGCCTCAGCGCCGTGCTCAAGAACGCCAAGCAGTGCGACGAGTACGGGATCGCACACGATGACTGCCCCGACAACTCCCGCGTCGGGCAGGCCCTGGTCTCAGCCGGCGCCGGCACCGACCCCTACTGGGTCCGCGACGGGCAGGTCTATCTCGCCGGCCCCTACGATCCCGACGGCGCAGGGCCCGAGACGAAGGCGCCGCTGTCGCTCGACATCCAGGTTCCGGCCGTCGCCGGTCCCTTCGACCTGGGCATGGTCAACGTGCGGGCGGCCGTCTACGTGCACCCGCGCACCGCGGCCCTGACCGTCGTCTCAGACCCGATGCCACAGATCCTCGAGGGCATCCCGCTGCGGGTCAAGGAGCTGCGGATCCGGATGGATCAGCCCGGCTTCATGGTCGCCCCGACCAGCTGCTCGCCGATGAGCGTCGCAGCCGACGTCTACGGCACCAACGGCGGCGAGAGCGCCCTCGAGCGGCCCTTCCAGGTCGCCGGCTGCGACGGGCTCCGCTTCGATCCAAAGCTACGGCTCAACTACAAGGGCAAGGGCGCCAAGAAGCGCAACTCGCACCCGCGCCTGCTGGCCAACCTGAAGGTGCCGCAGCCGGCGAAGAACTTCGACGCCACGACGTCGAACGACGACGCCTCCGCCCGCCAGGCCAACCTCGACAAGGTCCGCGCGGTTCTCCCCAAGGGCACCTATCTAGACCAGGATTCACTGAGCCGGGTCTGCACCCCGACCCAGTGGGAGGCATCCAACTGCCCCGCCGACTCGAAGGTCGGCAACGCCAAGGCGTGGAGCCCGCTCCTCGCCGAGCCGCTCAAGGGCCCGGTCTACCTCAAGGTCGGCCCCAACGAGCTGCCGGACCTGGCTGCCGACCTGCACGGGATCGTCGATCTCGACCTGTTCGGCAAGATCGACCAGGCCAAGGGTGGGCGGATCAGGAACACCTTCCAGGTCGTCCCCGACGTGCCGGTGAGCCAGTTCAAGCTCAACATCAAGGGCGGCAAGGGCGGCCTGCTGGTCA
>CAZARJ010000013.1:0-17352 GCA_964487515.1 uncultured Conexibacteraceae bacterium
TGCACATCACCTCGTCCTCGATGTCCGGCAGGGTGGTCTTCGGCGTGGCCGCGCCCGCCGGGCCGGCCGCGAGCAGCGCGACCGCCGCGAGCAGGACGGCGAGGGCGAGCGGTCGCGCGCGCATCAGCTCGGCCCGCCCCCGGCGAGCAGGGGATCGACCTCGCGCCTCAGGTAGGCGGCGTCGACGGCGCCGATCGCCCGCAGCGCGACGGTCCCGGCCGGGTCGACGAGGTAGCTCTCCGGCAGCCCCGTGGCCCCGACGGCCTTCTTGAGCAGGCCCTCGCCGTCGTGCAGCAGCGGGTAGTCGATCCCGTACTCGCGGGCGAACTCGAGCGCGTCGGAGCTGAGGTCGTTGGTGTCGACGCCGAGCACCACGAGCTCGCCCGCGTGGCGCTCCGAGAGGCGTTGCAGCGCCGGGGCTTCGTCGCGGCAGGGCTCGCACCACGATGCCCAGAGGTTGACCAGCACCCACTTGCCGCGCAGGTCGGAGATCGCCACCGGGGACCCCGCCGAGCCGGCGCCGCCGGCGCCGTGGCCGGCGAGCGGGACCAGCTCGACGTCCGGCATCGGGTCCCCGACCTCGGGCCGCGAGCCGTCCTTGGCGATCAGCCCGTAGCCGAGCAGGGCGACGAAGCCGACCGCGCCGAGCAGGGCGACTGTTCCGAGATGGCGCACCGCCGGGAGGTTAGAGGCGAGCGGCCCCGGGGATCGATCGAGGGCGCTTAGAATGGGCGTCCCCGCGGGTGTAGCTCAATGGCAGAGCACCAGCTTCCCAAGCTGGTGACGGGGGTTCGATTCCCCTCACCCGCTTGCGCCCCGCCCAGGGAGCGGGTGCGCCCGGGACGGACCGGGCGAACGCTCCTGCGATAATCGCCCGGCGATGAACCCTGAGCGCAAGCGCAAGATCCGCCTCGTCGTCGCCCTCTCGACGGCCGTTCTGCTCTCGGTGGCCCTGATCTACACGTCATTCAGCGCCTCGACCGAGGCCCGGCAGCCCTCCGAGGTCCTCGCCGGCGGCGCCGGCGGCGACTCCTACCAGGTGACCGGGGTCGTGGTGGGCGAGAACAAGAGGGCCGGCCGCGGCCGCGACTTCAAGATCGCCGACGACAAGAGCGGCGAGGGCCCGAAGATGCGCGTGATCTACTCCGAGGGCGTGGTCCCGGATCCCTTCCGCAAGGGCCGCGAGGTGATCGTGACCGGGAAGCTGAACGCCGAGGGCGACTTCGTCGCCGAGAAGGACAGCCTGATCACGAAGTGCCCGTCGAAGTTCTCCGACGAGGTCGACGACACGACCAACGTCCAGTTCGTCGACTGATGCCCGCGCCCCGCCGACGGATGCTCCGACGCCGGGGGCCCGCGGACGCCCCGCACAGGGCCCGCCGGCGATGAACGCGGTCGGCTCGGCAGCCCTGATCGCCGCCCTGGTGAGCGCGGTCTACGCGGTCGTCGCGTCGATCGTCGGGGCGCGGGGCGGGGACCGCCGCTGGGTGGTCTCGGCCCGCCGCGCGATCTACGCGATGCTCGGCTGCCTGACCGTCGCGGTGATCGCGATCGAGGCCGCCTTCGTGCGCACCGACCTCTCGGTGGCGCTGGTCGCCGAGCACTCCTCGACGACGACGCCGCTGCTCTACAAGCTGACCGCGCTCTGGGGCAGCCAGGCCGGGTCCCTGCTGCTGTGGTCCTTCGTGCTCGGCATCGCCTCCAGCGCGGTCCTCTACGTGACCCGCAACCGCCACCGCGAGGTCGTCCCCTGGGCGACGGCGGTGCTCGGCGGGGTGGCCACCTTCTTCATCGGCCTGATGGTCGCCGGGATCGCCTTCCCCGGGGCGGAGAGCTGGCCCTTCGCGGCGCTCAGCCCCGTCCCCGCGGAGGGCAGCGGCCTGACCCCGCTGCTGCGGCACCCGGCGATGGCAATGCACCCGCCGATGCTCTACTCGGGCTACGTCTTCTTCACGATCCCCTTCGCCTTCGCGATCGGCGCCCTGATCACGCGCCGGCTGGACGCGAGCTGGATCCGCTCCACCCGCCGCTTCGCCCTGATCGCCTGGATCTTCCTCTCCGTCGGGCTCGCGCTCGGCGCCCGCTGGTCCTACAGCGAGCTCGGCTGGGGCGGCTACTGGGCCTGGGACCCGGTCGAGAACGCGGCGCTGATCCCGTGGATGACCGGGACCGCCTTCCTGCACTCGATCATGGTCCAGGAGCGGCGCGGGATGCTGCGGGTCTGGAACGTGTCGCTGATCTGCGCCACCTTCGCGCTCTCGCTGCTCGGCACCTTCCTGGTCCGCTCCGGCGTGCTGCAGTCGATCCACGCCTTCGGCGCCTCGAAGGTCGGCCCGGCCCTGCTGGGGCTGATCGCGGTCGTCGTGGTCGGCTCCGCGGTGCTGATCGTCAGCCGGCTCGACTCGCTGCGCTCCGAGCGCCGGCTCGACTCGCTGCTCAGCCGCGAGGCGATCTTCCTGCTCAACAACGTGCTTCTGGTCGGCCTCGCCGCGGTCGTCGCCTGGGGGACGTTCTTCCCGCTCATCTCGGAGGCCTTCACCGGCTCCGCCTCCTCCCTCGCCGCGCCCTGGTTCAACCGCTACGCGACGCCGCTCGCGATCGCGCTCGTGCTCTTCATGGGGGTCGGGCCGCTCGTCGCCTGGCGCCGGGTGACGGTGGGGGCGATGTGGCGGGCGATCGCCGTCCCGGCCGCCGTGACCGGCGTCGCGGCGGTGGTCCTGGCGCTGACGATCGGCGTCAGCGGGAGCATCACCGCCTACGCCTTCTTCCTCGTCGCCACCTTCACCCTGGTCGCGGTCGGTCAGGAGCTCTGGCGTGGGACGGCGGCCCGGCGCTCGCTGGTCGGCGGCAGCCGGATCGCCGCCCTGGGCTCGCTGCTGACGCGCAACCGGCGCCGCTACGGCGGCTACGTCGTCCACGTGGGGCTCGTCCTCGCCCTGTTCGGCGTCGCCGCCTCCTCGAGCTTTCAGACCAGCCGCGACCTCCGCCTCAGCCCCGGCGACCGCGCGCAGGTGGGCGACTACGAGGTCACCTACGTGCGCCCGACGAGCTCGATCGACGCGAGCGAGCAGAAGCTCTCCTTCGGCTCGCTGCTCGAGGTGCGCCGCGACGGGGAGCTGGTCAGCACCCTGCACCCCTCGCGCGAGTACTACTCGGGCGCGGGCGCCGATCCGCAGGCCCCGCTGCACAGCTTCTTCGCCGGCGAGGCGACGAGCGAGGTCGGCCGCCAGGAGAGCTTCACCAAGGATCTCTGGTCGGCGATGCAGCCCGACCTGAGCCGCTTCGACCCGATGATCGCGAAGGGCGACCGGCTCTACGCGAGGGTCGCGGCCGACGTGCCCCGCGACGATCCCCGCGTCGCCGCGGCCCTGGCGCGCCTTCAGGGCCAGCTGATCGGGCGCATCGCGCAGCGCTACGAGGAGCAGGCGCCGCCCGCGCAGATCCGCTTCAACGTCAATCCCTTCGTCGTCTGGTTCTGGCTCGGCGCGATCGTCGCGGTCGGCGGCGGGCTGTTCGCGATCTGGCCCGCGGCGGAGGGTCGCCGGCGGCGCGTCTCCGACGTCTACGGAGCCCGGCTCGCGCGCGAGCTCAACCGCGCCTGAGCGCCCGCGGCCCGATGGTCGAGCTGCTGATCGCGATCGCAATCCTGGCCCTGGTGGCCTGGTTCGTGTCGGCCCCGCTGCGCCGGCGCAGCGGGACGCCCGAGCCACGCCTCGAGGATCCGCGCCTGGCCGAGCTCGAGGCGCGCAAGGAGGCCAAGTACCGCGAGATCCGCGACACCGAGCTCGACCACGCGGCGGGCAAGCTCTCGCGGGCCGAGTTCGCGCGCCAGGACGCCGAGCTGCGCCGGGAGGCGATCGAGATCCTGAAGCTGCTCGACGAGACCGAGGCCGAGATCGAGGCCGAGCGCGGCGGGCGGCCGGCGTCCGGCTCCTGAGCCGCCGTCCGGTCCCGGGGAGGCCCGGCCCCAGGCGCCGCCCGGGCCCCGGTTCCGGAGCTGCGCCCCCAGCCCGCTCAGCGGCTACACTGCGGCGCCGTGGTCACGATTCTCGGCATCTTCCAGGTCATCGTCTCGATCGTGATGAGCTTCCTGATCCTGCTCCACTCGGGCAAGGACGCGGGGCTCTCCGGGGCGTTCGGCATCGGCGGAGGCGGCAGCTCGTTCGGAGGCGGCTCGCTGGTCGAGCGCAACCTCGACCGCTGGACCATCTTCTTTGCGGTGCTCTTCTTCGTCAACACGATCGTCCTGCTCAAGATCTAGTCAGGCGCGTCCCGGGCGAGCGGGGCGGGTCGGGGGCACCCTGATCGCGACGCTCGCGGCGCTGCTCATCGGCGGCTGCGGCGGGACGCCCGAGATCGACGCGAGGGACGGCCCCCGCGGGGAGGTTCCCAGCCCCTCGGGGACGCTGCGCGTGGCGCTCGCCGACCCGATCGAGGCGCTCGACCCGCTGCTGGCCCGGGGGCGGGCCGAACGCCTCGCCGCGCGCCAGGTGCACGAGCCGCTGGTCAGCCGGGAGAGCGGCCCGTTCGGTCAGGCCAAGCGGCGATCCGGCCTCGCGCAGTCGATCAAGGGCACCGACGGGAACACGATCTGGACCGCGCGCCTGCGCCGCGGGGTGCGGTTTCAGGACGGCGAGCCGCTCGACGCGGACGCGGTGCTCGCCAACGCCGAGCGCTGGATGAGCGTGGAGCCGGGCCCGAGCCTGCTCCCCGACCTCGCGGCGGTGGACTCCCCGCGCCCGGGCCGGGTTCGCTTCCTGCTCGAGCGCTCGAACCGCCGGTTCCCGGGCGAGCTCGGATCGGCGCGGCTGGGGCTCGTCTCCCCGGCGGCGCTCGCCGATGCGGGGGCCGCGCCCGTGCGCCCCGGCCCGACCGGGACCGGCCCGTTCGAGTTTCGCGAGGGGGCCGGCGCCCGGGTCCTGCTGGCGCGCAACTCGGCCTGGTGGGGGACTCCGCTGGGGCTGGGCCCGGGGTTCGACCAGATCGAGCTCTTCAACGTCGCCAACGCGAGGCGACGGGCCCGGACCCTGCTCGATGGGAGCGCCGACGTCGCCGGGGCGCTGCCCGGGGCATGGGCGCGGCGGATCACGCAAGATCCGCTGCTCACCTACATCGGGGGGCGGGGCAGGGCCATGGGCATGACGCGCGCGGTGCGCGGGATCGAGTCGGCTGAGGCCGATCAGTCGCTCGCCGACGCCTGGCTCACCGACCTGCGCTGAGCCCGCCCCGGCCGTCGTCTACGACCCGGCGCCCGTCAGGGAGCGCCGGTCCAGCCGTTGCTGAAGCACAGTCCGCTCGCGCTCGCGCAGCGCGGCACTCCGGCGCCGGACAGGAATGATCCCTCCTGC
Source organism: uncultured Conexibacteraceae bacterium (assembly GCA_964487515.1). Taxonomy (GTDB): domain Bacteria; phylum Actinomycetota; class Thermoleophilia; order Solirubrobacterales; family 70-9; genus RHKX01. The sequence goes on from CAZARJ010000013.1 coordinate 5,349, forward strand.
GTCAGACCGTCCTCAGCGGCGCGTGGATAGCCGTGCGGGTCGCCGCCGAAGCCCCATTCCGGACGCGGTGGCACGTTCTCGTCCGGAGGCGTGCCGCTGCCCTCGTCGTTCGTCGTCGGGCTGATCCACCCGGCCGGGCCGCCGTCGTAGTAGACGAGCATGCTGCCGCCGGTGAAGGGCGCGGCGGCGTTCATGTCGACCTCGGGGATGCCGAGGAACGGATCGACGTCCCAGTGGCGGCCGGGGGCCAGCGCCGGCGTGTAGACGGAGGCCCCGACGGTGCGCGCCTCGACCTCCGCGGCCACGTTGGCGACCTGGTGGTCGCCGATCGCCGCCTGCAGCAGCACCTCGTGCGGCGGTGTGTTCGGTAGCGGGTCGTCGCCCAGGTTGTGGGCGTAGCCGTTCGCCTCGCCGCGGTCCCAGAGCAGCTGGACGAGCGACAGCAGCAGCGGCCGCTCGAGCTCGTTCGGATAGTGCGCGTAGAGGCCGATGCCGGGGATCCGGAAGTACTCGTCGGAGTCGACGCTGCGGCGCAGCAGGGTCGAGTAGTTCATCCCGGTCACGTTGAGCACGCCGCGGTCGGCGTCGGGCTCGAGCGCGGTCAGGGCGCCGCCCATGATCGCGCCCTGGCTGACGCCCATGTAGTTGAGGCGCGAGTCGGCCCCGGCCGAGGTGTCGATCGCCGATGCCGCCGGCGCCGGTCCGCCCTCGTCGGGGTCGAACTGGAAGGCCGGGGCGTCGGCGAGCCCGTCGGGGTGGATCAGGGCGCGCCCCAGGTACATGAAGTTGACGAACCCCTGCTGCATGCGGTCGGCGAGCTTGTTGAAGTTCGACATGTCGCCGAGCGCCTGGAGCACCGTCGGGATGTCCTCCTCGGCGAACCCCGCCCAGTCCATCGCGCACCAGATCGTGTTCGTCCGGTTGGCCAGCTCGGCCTGGCCGGTGAGCTGCTTCTGGGTGCCGAGCAGGCCGTGGCCGTAGGTGCCCGGGATCGCCGGGGTGACGTTGCCGGGGTCGAGCTCCAGCACCGACTTCGGGATCTCGCAGCGGAACGGCACATCGACGGTCCGGGCCTCGTCCCAGGTGATCCCGCCGGAGGCGTCGTGGGCGAACTCGGCGCCCGGCGGGCAGCCGTCCTGATCCAGGTAGCAGGGGACAGAGATCGTGCCGTAGACGCGGCGCTCGATCTGGTCCGGCAGGCTCCGGTCGCCGGGCGGCACCGCATCGCCGGGGTTGAGCACGCCCGTGATGTCGAAGTCGGGCGGGTCTCCCTCGATCGTCCGGTTGGCGAGGTCGGTGTCGCCGAGGCGCGCGAAGGCGTCGTCGCGGATCGTCGTCGCCCGGCCGGTGACGCTGTCCTGGCTCGCGACGGTGAAGTCCCATGCCATGTAGAGGCTCTTGCGCTTCACGTTGGCGTCGCTCGTGAGCGTGTCGATCAGCGACTCCATGTGGGCGCGGCGGTCTTCGACCGGCTTCTGCGCGGTCGGCAGCCCGTCGCGGTAGACGCGGAAGCCGATCGGCGCCTCGACCGGCCTGTCCTTGGCGTCGCGCAGGTTGCGCAGGGCGACGATGTAGCGCGTCCCGAAGTCCCAGTTGACCGCGGGGCGGATGATCAGGTTCACGGGCCCGGTGTTGGCGGGGTTGTCGTTGATCCCGCCCGGGTCGCCCCCGCTCGGGGCGGTGCTGGTCGGGTTGGCGTCGAGCTCGGCCCAGATCGGCTGGCGCTCGCCGGTCTCGGCGTTGATCACGATCACGGCCTGGCCGGGGTCGTCGTAGGCGTGCAGGTCGTCGATCGGCACGATGCCGGAGTTGGCGAACGCCGCCGGGGTGTCGACCTCCGGGATCTTGACCGTGATCAGGTTCCCGGGGCTGAAGCCGTCGGCCCGGTTCATGTCGGTCGGGTCGATGTGGACCCCGTCCGTGTTGGCGGGGGTGGAGGCGGGATCGATGTCAAGCCGCTTGCCCGTCTCGCTGCCGGGGTCCTTGCGGGTGAAGTAGTCGTTCGGGAACGGCTGCAGGCAGACCGCGGGATCGAGGAAGTCGCAGCGGTCGGCGTGCTGGAGGGGGACCTTGCAGCGCTGTGCGGAGGGCTTCAGCCTGCGCGACGCTCTGGCGCTGCGGCGCTTCTTGCCCTTGCGGTAGGAGCCCACGACCCGGACCCGCGGCGCGCCGCAGCCGCGAAGCGCCTGCCTGCCCTTCTTCGTCAGGCGTAGCCTCACGATCTTCGCGCGCCTGCCCTTGCCGCGCCGCTTGCCGACCCTGGTCGTCTTGGCCCGCGCGATCCCGCCGCGCGCCTTGACCCGGACCCTGGTCCGTTTGCGGGCCTGGACTCTGACCTTGATCTTGCCCTGCTTGAGCAGCTGGGCCTGGGTCTTGGTCGTGATCTTGACCGTCACCTTGCCGCGCTTCGCGTCGGCGGCGCCGGGGAGCAGCATGAGCGCGAGCAGGCCCGCGAGCAAGACGATGAGCGCAAGAAGGATCCTCGCGGAACCCGAACGGCAGGCGACGTGCATCTCTATTTATCTCCCTCTCCGGTTGGCGCCCCGGCCCCCGCGGGGACCCTCAACGGACGCTGACTGAGGCAGGTATATCAGCCCCGGGACCGCCCTGCGCCACTTTTTCGCGCCCCCGAGATGATCGGTTGCCATGCCCCGCCGGATCGAGAGATGCCGGAGCCCCGCCACAACGACATGCCGGCTGCGATCGGGCTGGTCGCCCGGCCCGGCTCAGCGCAGCTCGGAGCCGCACGCGCCGCAACCGTAGGGCCGCAGCTCGGCGGCTCCGCAGACCGGGCAGTCGGCGCTGCCGTCGCGCTCCAGCTCCGCGACCGTGCCGAGGATCAGATCCTCGAGGCTGCGGGGATCGCCGGTGCCGCCGTGATCGCCGCCACGCCGCTGTGCGACCGCGCCGCCGCGCAGCCCGGCGCGCCGGCCACGCCGGCGGCCGCCCTTCCGGCGCCTCAGGATCGCGGGTCCGGCGGCCATCGCTCAGACCCTCCGGAAGACCCCGATGACGCGGCCGAGGATCTCGGCCTCGCGGGTCACGATCGGCTCGTAGGCCGGGTTCTCGGCCTCGAGCCGGACCCGGTCCCGCTCCCGGTAGAAGCGCTTCACGGTCGCCTCGTCCCCGATCAGGGCGACGACGATCTCGCCGTTGTCGGCGTCGTCGGCCGGGTGGACGACCACCACGTCGCCCTCGAGGATCCCCGCGTCCCGCATCGAATCGCCGCGCACGCGCAGGGCGTAGTCGCCGTCCTCGGCCCCGATCAGCGCCGGCATCTCGAGCTGATCCTCGATGTTCTCCTCGGCCAGGATCGGCGTGCCGGCCGCGACCTGCCCGACGAGCGGGATCTGCGGCCGCATGACCCGCTTGGCCCGGTCGACGAGCAGCTCGATCGCGCGCGGCTTGGAAGGATCGCGGCGCAGCACGCCGAGCCCCTCCAGCCGCGCCAGGTGCGCGTGGACCGTCGAGGGGGAGTGGAGACCGAGCGCGCTGCCGATCTCCCGTACGGTGGGCGGGTAGCCCGTCTTGTCCAGGTGGCCGCGGATGAACTCGAACACCTCGCTCTGGCGCTTGGTCAGGTTCAGATCCATGGGCGGGCAGGTCCTCCTCGGGTCGCGGACGTGCGGGCTGGGGAACACATGTTCGTAGAGTAGCCGGGCCCGCGGATGGAATCAAACGTCGAGCCGCCCGCCCGCTCCGATCCATACAATTCGACCCGCTCTCGCGGCTGTGGCGGAACTGGTAGACGCGCAAGGTTGAGGGCCTTGTGGGCTGAATAAGCCCGTGGAGGTTCGACTCCTCTCAGCCGCACTATCCGCCGGGGACCGCCGGACGACGCCACCGGCGCTACGTCTCCCGCGGCACCCAGATCCATCCCGGCCGCTCGCACTGGGGATATCCGCGACGAGATACCGACGCGACCCTCCCCAGTAGCCCGGCTGGCCGCCCTGCCGCCGGCACTGGGGATGTCCGCGTCGGAGTACCGACGTGATCCTCCCCAGTAGCCCGGCTGGCCGCCCCTGCCCGCCCGCACTGGGGATGTCCGCGACGAGATACCGACGTGAATCTCCCCGGTGGCGCAGGGCCGGTGTCCGGCCTATGATCCCTCTGCGGGTCAACGCGATCGCGGGGGAGGTAAGTCCCTCGAGGAAAGTCCGGACACCACAGGGCAAGGGTGGTGGGTAACGCCCACCCGGGGAAACCCGCGGGAAAGTGCCACAGAAACATACGGCCGATGGCGCCCTCCGGGGCGCACAGGCAAAGGTGAAATGGTGCGGTAAGAGCGCACCGGCGCCGCGGTGACGCGGCGGCCGGGCAAACCCCACCCGGTGCAAGGTCAAGCAGGATCGACGACCCGGCCCGGCGAGATCCAGGTAGGCCGCAGGATCGCGGCGAACGCGGTCCCGGCGGGGGCTCCGGCCCCCGGCGAGATGGATGGTCGCGCACGACAGGATCCGGCTTAGCGACCCGCTGACAGAGGGCCCCGGCTCGCCGGGGCCCTCGTCGTTGCCGGGGCGCGGGCGCGGCTCCCGGGGCAGGGTCTGGTAGCTTTTCGCCGCCGCTGAGCTCCCGTGATGGGCGGGAGGCGGGGGAACCACGTTCCCCGGGGCGAGTCGCGACACCGGTCGCGTAGCGCGAGCTTTCCGCGCGAGCCCGACAGCTAACCCCGTAAGCGTCGAGAGTGGTTATGGATCAACGCCGACGGCCGCGTCAGGCCGGAATCAACGCGAGAGCGGAACGCGAGCGCAAGCGCCTCGAGGCGCGCCCCGACCGCCTCGCCATGTGGGCGCTCGTGCTGGCCGTCGTGGTGATGATCACCGCCGCCGCGACGGCGCGCGGCTCGGGCGGGATGCAGCCGCAGGGCAGCGTCGCCGCCGGATGCCCGGAGGTGCAGCTCGGGGAGCGCAACCTCCAGCGTGGCGACTGCGGCACCGACGTGAAGACCCTCAACTGGATCCTCCGTGCCGAGCGCACCGCGCGCGGCGCGCCGCTGGGGAAGACGTTCCGGCGCCGCACCGAGCGGGCCGTGCGCTCCGTGCAGCGGGCGCGCGGGCTGCGCCGCAGCGGCGTCGTCGATCGCCGCACCCGGCGGGCGCTCGTGCGCTCGATGAGGCGTGGCGTCGCGACTTTCTACGGCCCCGGCTTCTACGGCTCCCGCACGGCCTGCGGGAAGACCCTGCGCCGGCGCACGATCGGCGTCGCGCACCGGAGCCTGCCCTGCGGCACCCGCGTCACCTTCAAGCACCGGGGGCGCTTTCTGACCACGAAGGTGATCGACCGCGGCCCCTACGTGCGGGGCGTGCGCTGGGATCTGACCGGCGCCGCGGCGAAGCGCCTCGGCTTCGCGGGCAGCGGGACCGTGCGCGCGGCGGTCGCCCGCTGAGGCACGTCCCGCCGACCCCCGGAACGGGCGAGGGCCGCCCGCCGGGCGGCCCTCGGGGAAAGCTGTTCGCGACGGCGGGCGGGGCGTCGCCCGCGTCGCGCTGTCGTCCTCAGGCCGCGGCGGGCAGCGCCGAGGCGTCGATCTGGTCCTGCGGTAGTCCGGCCGCGTTCGCGACCAGGCTCTGGAACTCGTTCAGGGCGACCTCGCCCAGGGCCTCGATCAGCTGCTCGTCGGTCCAGTCGACCTCGCGCGCCTCCTCGAGCAGGTGCACGGGCGGGTGGCCGTCCGAGTCGAGCGTCTCCTTGACGAAGGTCAGCAGCGCCGCCTCGCGCGGGTCGCCGGAGGAGAAGCTGCGCGCGAGCGAGATCTCGTCCAGCCCGAGGCCGGCGAGCCGGGCCGAGCGCGCGTGCTGGGCGACGCTGTAGCCGTCGCCGCGCCGCTCGGCGACCGCGAGGCCGATCCTGATCACCGTCGTGTCCGGCAGGGAGCCGTTGCGCAGCTCGGAGCGCATGCGGGCGAAGGCGCGCAGGGACGCCGGCGAGCCCGCGAGCACGCCGACCAGCTTGGAGACCGTGCCGCCCGCCGAGGAGATGCTCTTCAGCAGCTTGTCGCTGCCGGCCGGCGCGGTCAGCTCGTCGTGGATGTCGAAGCGGGAGAAATCGGTCTTGACTGTCATTGGCATCACTCCATAGATGCTCGCTGGTCTCGACCCTAAACCGGCCTTGATCGAGCCTTTACTTTACTTTTAGCCGGTTACTTACCTTGCGTAAGTAGTTATACAGGCGTCCCCCTCGCCATGCAAGCCGCTGCGTGCGGCGCGGCCCGAGGGCGGGATCGGGGCGGCCCGCCGGTTAATCTGCGCGGGCAGCTACAGAGGGAGCGCGACAGATGAGCGGTGCCGAGTCGGCGCAGGACAACCCCCAGACGGCCGAGCAGGTGCTCGCCCAGGTCGACGAGCTCGGCGTGCGCTTCGTGCGCCTCTGGTTCACCGACGTCCTCGGTCATCTGAAGAGCTTCTCGATCAACGCCGCCGAGCTCCCCGACGCCTTCGGCGGCGGGGTCGGCTTCGACGGCTCCTCGATCACCGGCTTCAACCGGGTCGAGGAGTCGGACATGCTGGCGCTGCCCGACCCGGCCACCTTCGCCGTCCTGCCCTGGCGCGGGGGCGAGCAGCCGACGGCGCGGCTGTTCTGCGACGTGCGGGTTCCCGGCGGCGATCCCTACGAGGGCGATCCGCGCTGGATCCTGCGCCGCGCCCTGCAGCGTGCCCGGGAGCTCGGCTTCGACGACTTCAACGTCGGCCCCGAGCTCGAGTACTTCTACTTCCGCGACGACCGGGGGCGCGACGGCGTCCCCGAGCCGGTCGACGAGGGCGGCTACTTCGACCTGACGACCCTCGACGCCGGCTCCGACGTGCGCCGCGACACGGTCCTCGCCCTCGAGCAGCTCGGGATCCACGTCGAATACACGCATCACGAGTCGGGGCGCTCCCAGCACGAGATCGACATGCGCTACAAGGGCGCTCTGGCGATGGCCGACGACTGCATGACGTGCCGGATCACGGTCAAGGAGTACGCGCTGCGCCACGGCCTGCACGCGACCTTCATGCCGAAGCCGCTGAACGGTGAGAACGGCTCCGGGATGCACGTCCACCAGTCGCTGAGCCGGGACGGCCGCAACGCCTTCTTCGACCGCGACGATCGCCACTTCCTCTCGGCGACCGCGAAGGCGTTCATCGCGGGCCAGCTCAAGCACGCGCGCGAGATCTCCGCCGTCTTCGCGCAGTGGGCCAACTCCTACAAGCGCCTCGTCCCCGGCCACGAGGCGCCCGTCTACCTGGCCTGGTCGCGCCGCAACCGCTCGGCGCTCATCCGGGTGCCGCTCTACCACCCCGGCAAGGACGTCTCGACCCGGGTCGAGCTGCGCAGCCCCGACCCGGCCTGCAACCCCTACCTCTGCTTCGCGGCGATGCTGCAGGCGGGCCTGGAGGGGATCGAGCACCGCTACGAGCTGCCCGAGGAGATGGAGCAGAACCTCTACGACCTGGGCGAGGAGGAGCGCGAGCGGCGCGGGGTGGAGGATCTGCCCGAGAGCCTCGGCGAGGCGATCGAGGAGGCCGCCGGGTCGGAGCTTCTGCTGCGCACCCTCGGCGAGCACACCTTCGACCGCCTGATCGAGATCAAGCGCGCCGAGTGGGAGGAGTACCGGACCCGGGTGACCCCCTGGGAGATCGAGCGGCTCCTGCCGGTCCTCTGAGCGGTCCGGGAACCCCGCGCCGCCGCCGCCGTCAGCCGTCGAGCAGCTCGGCCAGCTCGCGCGGCTCGCTCACCGGGGCCTGGCAGCTGAAGCGCTCGCAGACGTAGGCGGCCGGGCGGCCCGCGAGCGCGCCGCGGTCGCTGAGCAGCGGCGGCTCCTCGGCCCCCTCGGCGCCGCCCGCCAGGACCGCGCGCGGGCGGTAGCGCGAGCGGTGGACGGCGGCCAGCGGGGCGAGCGAGCCGCCGTCGTCGCGGGGCGCGATCAGCGCCACCTCGCGGCGGGGCGCGGTGTAGGCGTCGAGTGCCCCGAGCAGGTAGGCGAGCGCCTCCGGGTGCTGGGCGGCGGGCCCGGCGAGCAGGCGCAGGACCCCCGCCGCGTGATCCTCGTAGCGCCCCTCGCCGCTCAGCGCCGCGAGTCGCAGCAGCCCGCGGGCGGCGGCGGAGTTGCCGGAGGGCGCCGGGTGATCGTCGAGGTCCTTGCGGCGCGCGATCAGCTCCTCGTGGTCGTCGGCGGTGGTGAAGAAGCCGCCGCGCTCGGGATCGGCGAAGCGCTCGATCAGGGTCTCCGCCGTTTCGCGGGCGGCGGCGTAGAAGCGGGGCTCGAACGTCGCCTCGTAGGCGGTGAGCAGGGCCTCGAGCAGGTAGGCGTGATCCTCCAGGTAGGCGTTGAGGCGCGCTGCGCCGGCGTTGAACGTGCGCAGCAGGCGCCCGTCGGGGGTGCGCATCGAGTCGAGGATGAAGTCGAGGCACTCGGTGGCGGCGGCGATGTAGCGAGGCTCGCTCAGCGCGGCGCCCGCCTCGGCGAGCGAGCCGGCGAGGAGGGCGTTCCAGGCCGTCAGCCGCTTGTCGTCGAGCCCCGGCCGCGGGCGCTCGGCGCGGGCCGCGAGCAGGGCCGCGCGGATCCGCTCCAGCCCGGCCGGCGGCTCGGCCTCCATCCCGCCCGGCAGATGCAGCACGCTGCGGCCGCCGGCGAGCTGCCCGGCCGGGGAGATCCCGAACCAGGCGATCGCCGCGCTGCCCGCTTCGGGGCCGAGCCCGGCGGCCTCGAGCGCGGCCCGCGCCTCCTCCTGCGTCCAGGTGTAGAAGCGCCCCTCCTCGCCCTCCGAGTCGGCGTCGAGGGCGGAGTAGAAGCCGCCCTCGGGGCCGCGCATCTCGCGCAGGGCCCAGTCCAGCGTCGCGCGGGCCACGGTGGCGTAGCGCTCGTGCCCGAGCTCCTGGAAGGCGCGCAGGTAGGTGCGCGCGAGCAGGGCGTTGTCGTAGAGCATCTTCTCGAAATGGGGCACCAGCCAGCCGGCGTCGACCGAGTAGCGGGAGAAGCCGCCGCCGAGCTGGTCGTGGATGCCGCCCGCCGCCATCGCGTCGAGGGTCAGCTCGACCGCCTCGTGCTCGCCCCGGGCGAGCAGCAGGTCGAGGGCGCTCGCGGGCGGGAACTTCGGCGCTCCGCCGAAGCCGCCATTGACCGGGTCGAGCCGCTCGCGCAGGGTCGCGACGGCGGCTTCGACCAGCTCCGCGGAGGGCTCGCCGGGGGCGGGGGAGAGGCGGGCGATCGCGCCGAGCTGCTCGCGCGTGCGCCCGGCCGCGGCGTCGATCTCCGCGCGGCGCTCGCGCCAGGCCTCGTCGACCGCCTCCAGGACCATGCGGAAGCTGGGCATGCCCTGCCGCGGGGCGGGCGGGAAGTAGGTGCCGCCGTGGAAGGGGACGCCGTCGGGATCGGCGAACGCGGTCAGCGGCCAGCCGCCCTGCCCGGTCATCCCCTGGACCGCCTCCATGTAGATCGCGTCCACGTCGGGGCGCTCCTCGCGGTCGACCTTGACCGGCACGAAGCGCTCGTTCATCAGCGCCGCGATCTCGGGGTCGCTGAAGGACTCCCGCTCCATCACGTGGCACCAGTGGCAGGACGAGTAGCCGATCGAGATCAGGAGCGGCACGTCGCGGCGCCGGGCCTCGGCCCGTGCCTCCTCGCCCCACGGCATCCAGTCGACGGGGTTGTCGCTGTGCTGCAGCAGGTACGGCGACGTCTCTTGGGCGAGCTGGTTCGCCATCCCGATCGAGCGGCTACCCGGGCCCCGGGCCGCTAAGCGCCAGGCGCCGCACCGGCGCCCGCCGGCGCGGCGGCGAGCCGCTCCCAGATCGCGGCCAGCCGCTCGCGGTCGTCGCCGTCCAGGTGGCTCAGGAAGTGCTCCCGGATCCCGCGCATGTGGGTGGGGCGGGCCTCCTCGAAGCGCCGCTCGCCCTCCTCGGTGAGCCGGGCGAAGGTCCCGCGCCGGTCGTTGGGACAGGAGGTCCGCTCGACCAGGCCGCGACGGGCGAGCCGGTCGACGAGCCGGGTCACGCCGCTGGGGCTGATCAGGAGCTTCCCGGCCAGGTCGCCCATGCGCAGCGACCCCTCGGGGGCGGCGCTGAGGTGGAGCAGGACCTCGTAGGAGCCCAGCGCCAGGCCGTGCTCGCGCTCCAGCTCCTCGTCCAGCGCGGCGGTCACGCGGCGGTGGACGAGGAGCATGCCGCGCCAGGCGGCCAGCTCGGCCTCGTCGAGAAGGGTGGTTTCAGCGGTCGTGGTCATGTCGCGCATGTTACCAGAGGTCATTGCGTGTGCAAGTACTTCGTGACGTCTGATATCCTTGCGTCAGCAAAGACTTTCGGTGCGGCGGGCGGATAGGTTGAACGCCCGGCCGGGTAGGCGAAGGGCAGCGAACACGACAGCGAAAGGCAAGCGATGAAGCTCGAGGGAATCCATCACATCACGGCGATCACCGCCGACGCGCAGGACAACATCGACTTCTACGCGGGCGTGCTCGGCCTGCGCCTGGTCAAGAAGACCGTGAACCAGGACGACCCGACCGTCTATCACCTGTTCTTCGCCGACGAGCAGGGCAGCGCGGGCTCCGACCTGACCTTCTTCGAGTTCCCCGGGGCGGCGCTCGGGCGCGCCGGCGACGGCATGGTCCACACGATCGGCTGGCGCGTCGCCTCGGATGCGGCGCTCGACTTCTGGGAGCAGCGGCTCGGCGCGCGCGACATCGAGACGGCCCGCGAGGGCGGCGTCCTGAGCTTCGCGGACCCGGAGGGCCTCGGCCACGAGCTCCGGGTGAGCGCGGTCTCCGACGCGCCGCTGATCGCCGAGCACCCTGAGATCCCCGCCGAGTCGGCGCTGCAGGGCTTCGACCTCGTGCGCGCGTACGCGTCGCGTCCGGAGGCCGGCGCCGAGCTGCTCGGCGAGCTCGGCTTCTCGGCCGCGGAGCCGGGCACCTGGGAGGCGCGCGGCTCCGAGCGCGGCGGTCTGATCGTCTACGAGCCGCCGCCCGCCGCCCCCGGCCTGCAGGGCGCCGGAACCGTGCACCACGTCGCCTGGGCCTCGACCCCGGAGGAGCACGAGGCCTGGCGCGAGCGGGCGATCGCCGGCGGCGCCCGCCCGACCCCGGTGATCGACCGCTTCTACTTCAAGTCGATCTACTTCCGCGAGCCGAGCGGCGTGCTGTTCGAGATCGCGACGCTCGGCCCCGGGTTCACCGTCGACGAGCCGCTGGAGACGCTCGGCGAGAGCCTCTCGCTGCCGCCGGACTTCGAGCACCTGCGGGAGCAGGTCGAGCGGAACCTGAAACCGGTCTACAGCCCGCGCCAGCAGGTGGCGTAGAGGGGCCCCGCATGACGCCGCAGTGGCGCGGAGTCGACATCCGCCTGCGCGAGGCCGCCGGCCCCGAGCCGGCGGGCGCCCTGATCCTCAACCACGGGCGGGGCACGGACGAGAGCGACCTGTTTCCGCTGCTCGACGCGCTCGACCCCGACCGCCGCCTGCTCGGGGTGACGACGGGCGCCCCGTGGACGGGGATCCCGCCGGGCGGCCGGCACTGGTACATCGTCGAGCGGGTCGGCCACCCGCACGAGCAGACCTTCTCCCGCAGCTACGCGGCCCTCGGCGAGCGTCTCGACGCGCTGCTCGCCGAGCGCGCCCTCGACTGGTCCCAGGCGGTCGTCGGCGGCTTCTCGCAGGGCGCGGTGATGTCGTACGCGCTCGCCCTCGGCGCCGGGCGCCCGCAGCCCGCCGGCCTGATCGCGCTGAGCGGCTTCATCCCCAGCGTGGACGGCTGGGAGACGGATCTGGCGGGCCGGGAGGACCTTGCGATCTACATCCATCACGGCAGCGCCGACCCGGTGATCGGGGTCGGGTTCGGCCGTGCCGCCCGCGACGCACTGCGGGCCGGGGGCCTGGAGCCGGCCTACCGGGAGACGCCCGTCGGCCACGGAGTCCCCTCCGAGATCCTCGACGAGATCGCCACGACGGTGCTCCGCTAGAGGACTGATCGCACCGATGCCGCTGCGGGCGACCGCTGCCGGGCGCGGGGGAACGATCGCCTGCCGAGGGACG
>CAZARJ010000014.1:0-15931 GCA_964487515.1 uncultured Conexibacteraceae bacterium
AAGCACCGCGGCCCCGAGCTTCGCGAGGAAGGATCTCCTCATCTCGTTCACCTCTCTGTTCTGACCGGCTTTTTCAGCTCCCCGCCCGCCGGCCTGCGTGATGGCGTGGAGCGCAATACATAAACGCTCTCGTTTGCGCCTATACCCTCAACCGGGCAGTAGAACCGAAGTTGCGGTCTCTTGGACGATCCGGCGAACTGCCGGACGGCGTCGCGGCGGTGGGATTTCGCGTCGCCCGGGGCGCCGCTCAGCTCCGCAAGGCCACCCGTCGCTTCAGCGTCGTCTTGTGCCCGCGCCGGTCGACGAAGGTGACGGCGACCGTCGCCGTGCCCCTGCGGTGCCGCCGCAGCTCCCTGGCGGCGCGCTTGCCCTTCACCCTCAGCGCGAGTCGCGCCAGCTTGCCGGCCTTGACGCGCTTGCTGCGCGCCTTCGCCTTGAAGGCACGGCGGACGCCCCTGATCTTGACCCGCGCACGTGCACGTACCTTCACCCGCTCGGCGGCTCCGGCACGAACCCGGACCTTGACCCGCTTGCCGCTCTGCCGCTGCGGGCTCTTCGCCTTCACGCGCGGCCGCTTGACCTTCTGGCCGCCGCCCTTCCCCTTCGTCTTGCACTTCCGGACGATCGACACGCTCGCCTTCTTCACCGCGGGCGGCGGGCGATCGGTGAGCCCGATCCAGCGGACCTCGCCCTGCGCCTTCAGGCGGCCGTTCTTGCAGCGGGCGAGGATGTAGCGCTTGCCCGTGGCCGGCTTGCGGCTGATCGTCGCCTTGAAGTCGACCAGGGTGCCGTTGCCGCCGGCGATCGTCGGGACGCGGATCTTGACCCGCTTGCCCATCCCCTTGAGCGGCGACTTGACGACCGTCGCCTGGGTGATGAACGTGGTCGGAAGCGGCACCGAGGCGCGGGTGTGGAAGACGATCGTCGGCTTCTTCCGCTTGCCCTTGCCCTTCGGCTTGCCGTTGAAGATCGTCAGCGGTCCCTTGGCGACGAACGGCTCGTCCTCGGGGAACGCGACGAGCGCCTTGGTCGTCCCCTTGCCCACGATCGCCTTCTTGCACTTGCGGCGCGCGGCCCTCGGCGAGGTGTTGATCAGCTTCTTGGGATCGCACCTTCTGATCCCCTTCGTGGTCAGGGTCCCGTTCCGGTCGAAGTCGATCGTGAGGATGTTCGCCCGCGGGGGAACGGACCCGTCGTCGGTCTTCACATGGCCCGACGCCTTGAGCTGGATCGGGACGCGCTTCTTCTTCGGCAGCTTCTTCGGCTTGAAGCTGCCGTTGGCCGTCAGGATCATGTTGCCGATCTTGATGCGCTCCGCGGTTGCGGAGCCGATCAGCACTCCACCGGCGACCGCCGCGACAAGCACCGCGGCCCCGAGCTTCGCGAGGAAGGATCTCCTCATCTCGTTCACCTCTGCCTTTCTGGCCGGCCTGTGGGGTCCCGCCCGCCGGCCTCGATATTCGAAGCGCAAGTGAAAAGGCTTCGTCTCTCTGCGCCTATACCCCTGAACCGGGCGGGGACACCTAAGTTGTGGTGCTGCCCGGGCCGCGCCAGATCCGTTTCCCCGCCAGCCGCATAACGGCGGGGAGCAGGAGCAGCCGAACGAGGGTCGCGTCGATGATCACCGCGACCACCATCCCGGCGCCGAACTGGCGCGTTCCCGCGACGTCGGTCATCGCGAAGGCGACGAAGACGGCCACCATGATCGCCGCCGCGCCCGTGACCACCGACGCGGTCCGATCGAGCCCGTAGGCGATCGCGGACGGCGAGTCGAGCCCGTTGTCCCAGCCCTCGCGCATGCGCGTGATCAGGAACACCTGGTAGTCGAGAGAGAGCCCGAAGATCGCCGTGTACATCGCGCTGACCGAGACCGCATCGACGTAGCCGGGGCCGCCGAGGATGGGGTTCTCGCCCTGGAAGAGGATCGCCAGCCCGCCGAAGGCGGCGCCGACCGAGAGCAGGTTGAGCAGCACCGCGATCGCGGGCAGCAACAGCGAGCGGAAGACCGGGATCAGGATGAAGTAGCTGACTGCCGCCAGCCCGAGGACGAGCCAGAGCAGGCGCGAGGAGGTGGCCGCGTCGTACTCGGCGAGCGCCGCCGCCGTGCCACCGACCGCGGCCTGGACGCCCAGGTCGTCGCCCAGATCGGCGGCCTGGTCGCTGAGGGTCTCGCGCAGATCCGCGGTCTCGTCCGCGTTCGGGCCCGAGCGCGGGATGACGAGGATCCGCCCGGCGGTGCCGCCGCGCTGCACGTTGACCGCGACCTGTGCCTGGGCCCGGCGGTCGGAGGGGGCGTCCTCGATTCCGGCGAGGACGAAGTAGCCGGAGTCGAAGAGGCCGCGCATCTGCTCGAGGCGGTCGTCCGCGAGCGCGTGGCGGCTCCGCCGATGCAGCTCCTCCGCGCCGGCGTGGGCCCGGCTCGTGCCCCAGGCGAAGGCGGCGACGCGCGGCCCGCCGGAGGCGATCCCGTCGGCGAGCTGATCCGCGCCGCCGGTCAGCCTGCCGAGGCCGTCGGCGAGCTCGCCCGCCCCATCCCCGATGCGCAGCACCCCGTCGTGCAGCCGGCCGAGCGCCTGACCGATCGCGTCGGTGCCGGCGATCAGGCGGTCGGCCCCGCGTCCCAGACGGCCGATCCCGCGGCGGAGGTCGTTGAGACCCTGCTGGGCGTCGCCGAGCTTCTTTCCCAGCCGGTCGGTCCCGCGCGCGATCCGCCGGGCGTCCTTGGAGGCGGAGCGCAGCCGCTGCACGGAGAGCCCGATCTCGTGTTGCATGCTGAGCTCGGTCGGATCGGGATCGATGCGATCCGCGCCCTCCTCGCCGGCGATCTCACCGTAGGCGTCGAGCACCGCCTGCCGCGCCGCCGCGTAGTGCGGATCCGCCTTGCCGACCCCCATCGCGTCGAGCTCGTCGAGCGCATCCCCGAGACGGTTCTGGGCGCGCCGGGCCCGCGGCTCGAGCCGCGAGAGCAGGTCGGCCTGCGCCCCCAGCGACTGCGCGTGCAGGACCAGGGCGCTCGTCACGGTCAGGCGGAGCTGGTCGCGGGCGAAGCCGATCCCCAGGATCAGCCTGTTGGTGCCGCGCTTCATCTTGGCCAGCGCCCGCTGTAGCTCCCCGCCGCCCGCCGACATGCGCCCGATCGCGTCCTGAAGCTGCGCGGCGCCGCCGGCGACCCGGCCGAGGCTCTCCCCGATCTCCGCCGCCCCCTCCTCGCCGCGACCCGCGCCCAGCGCCAGGGCCCGGGCGGCGTCCTCCGCCTGGCGCTGAGCGGCGGCGAGCTGATCGGTTCCGGCGTTGAGCTGTGCCAGGCCCCGCTCGAGCCGGCCCAGCCCGCGGGTCCCGCGGCGCAGCTTCGTGAGCTGGGCTTCGACCTCGGCATCCATGTCGGGAACCCGGCGCGCGAGCTGGCCGGGGCCGATCACGTCGGCGACGTCCTCGTCGCGTGCGACTTCGCGCTGCCAGTCCTCGAGCGCCTGCAGCCTGCGCGGCGTGGTGATCGCGCCGTCGCGGCTCACGACGAGGACCTCGAACGGGGCCGCCCAGCCCGGCCCCATCACGTCACGCACGCGTTCGAAGTCCTGCCTCGCGATGTCGTCCTCCGGGAGCTGGCTCACGTCCGGAGGCCCGGTGCTGAGGCCGAGCGCGGGCCCGCAGAGCAGCAGCAGGGGGATCGTGACCAGCAGCGCGGTGATCCCGGGATGGGCGAGCGCCCCGCGAAAGCGCCGTGACCAGCCCGCGGAGCTGGCGGCGACCGGGCGGCCGATCCGGAAGCGGTCGATGTGGGAGCCGAATAGCGCGAGCCCGGCCGGGATCGCGACGAAGGCCGAGCCGACGCCGAGCACGGTCGCGGTGACGATCCCGATCGCGGCCGAGGCGAGGATGTCGCCGGGGGCGATGATCATCCCGACCCCCATCGCGACGACGAGCGCTCCGCCCGCGAAGGCGACGGTGTGCCCGGCGGTCCCCATCGCCTCGCGCGCCGCCTCCGGGGGATCCGAGCCGCTCGCGATCTGCTCCCGGAAGCGCGTCACGATGAGCAGCGAGTAGTCGACGCCGAGCGCCAGCCCCATCATCGAGGCGAGGCTGATCGCCAGCGGGTCCACGTTCACGGAGCCGGCGACGAGCCAGATCACGCCCGAGGACGCGAGGACGGTGGTGAGCCCGATCAGGGGGGGAAAAAGGGCGGCGATCGGGGCCCGGAAGACGAGTAGCAGGACGAGAAAGAGGATCGGCAGGGCGACCCGCTCCGCGTGCCGGGCGGAGTCGTAGGTGTGCTGCTTGATCGAGTTGCCGATCACCGGCATGCCGGTGATCCGGGCCGAGACCGGCGCGGAGACGTTCCGGCCTACCAGCTCCCGGATCCGGTCGGCCGTCTCGTCGAAGATCTCCTCGTAGGGGCCGCTTACGGAGGCCACGATCATCGCCTCCCCGGGCGCCGGGCGGAGGCGCTCGGCGGCGCCCCCGCGATCCCACGGCGAGAGGGCCCGCCAGCCCTGCCGCTCGTCGATCGCCGCGACCAGGCGCGGGCCCTGGCGGTCGACCGCGGCCGGCGGGCCCTCGAGCAGCACCGGGACGAAGACGCTCTGGCCGAACTCCTCCGCCGTCAGGCGGGTTGCCTTCGCGGTTTCGGTGTCGGGGAGGATGAAGATGCTCTGGGTGAGGCGCCCTTCGACCCCGGTCCCCGCGATCGCCAGGCCGGCGATCACGAGCAGCCATACCGCGAGGGCGCGGCGGGGCCGCCGTACCGCGGATCGCGCCAGCCTGCTCATGCCGGGCCCGCGGATGTCTTCAGCCTGCGCATCTGTCGATTGTCGGGCAAAAGAAGAGGGGACCGGTCAGTTCGACCGGTCCCCCTCTTCCTCAGGCGGTGGTATTCGCCGCGTGCGTGAGCGGGATGGCCCTTCGCTCAGGACGCTCGCGGCGAGAGGCGGGCCCTACCGCTTCTTCTTGCACTTCCGGACGATCGACACGCTCGCCTTCTTCACCGTGGGCGGCGGGCGATCGGTGAGCCCGATCCAGCGGATCTCGCCCTGCGCCTTCAGGCGGCCGTTCTTGCAGCGGGCGAGGATGTAGCGCTTGCCCGTGGCCGGCTTGCGGCTGATCGTCGCCTTGAAGTCGACCAGGGTGCCGTTGCCGCCGGCGATCGTCGGGACGCGGATCTTGACCCGCTTGCCCATCCCCTTGAGCGGCGACTTGACGACCGTCGCCTGGGTGATGAACGTGGTCGGAAGCGGCACCGAGGCGCGGGTGTGGAAGACGATCGTCGGCTTCTTCCGCTTGCCCTTGCCCTTCGGCTTGCCGTTGAAGATCGTCAGCGGTCCCTTGGCGACGAACGGCTCGTCCTCGGGGAACGCGACGAGCGCCTTGGTCGTCCCCTTGCCCACGATCGCCTTCTTGCACTTGCGGCGCGCGGCCCTCGGCGAGGTGTTGATCAGCTTCTTGGGATCGCACCTTCTGATCCCCTTCGTGGTCAGGGTCCCGTTCCGGTCGAAGTCGATCGTGAGGATGTTCGCCCGCGGGGGAACGGACCCGTCGTCGGTCTTCACATGGCCCGACGCCTTGAGCTGGATCGGGGTCATCTTCTTCTTCGAGAGCTTCGTCGGCTTGAAGCTGCCGTTGGCGGTCAGGATTATGTTGCCGATCTTGACGCGCTCCGCCGCGGCGGAGCCGATCAGCAGGCCGCCGACGACCGCGGCAGCGAGCACCGAAATGCCCATGAATGACAGGAACCTCTTACGCATGTAGCTCTAACCTCTCTGCTCTGCCGCCGACATGCGCTGGGGTATTCCGACCCACCTGTCGACCTGCGGATGTACCGGCGGCAGGTTAGTACATGGACGCCGATGTTTCCACACCCAACCGTCGCCCGATCCGGCGAGCCGGCGCCGCGCCGCGCCGCGAAGCGGGAGCGGTTCGGAGCGCCCCGATCGGGGCCGGCAACCAGGCTCGGGTGGAACGCCGCCGTACACGATCTGCGAACCTGAGGCCATGAACGATCGCACCGCACTTCCCAGCCCCTCCCTGCCCGCCCTCGCCGCGCTCCTGCTCGCGGCGCTGGCGCTCGCCCTCGCCGCCTGCGGGGGAGACGACGAGACGACCGGCGAGGCCGCCGCCGGCGACGAGCCGCCCGCCGCGACGACGACGGCCGAAGGCGAGTCCGGCGACGCGGGCAAGGGCGACAAGGGCGACGACGGCGGCAAGTCCGGTGACGACTCGGGCTCGGGCGAGCGGGGCTCGGGGGGCGTCGACGAGGACGGCATCACCAAGGACGGCCGCGATCGCAGCATCCAGACCTTCGGCGAGCCCGCTGACAAGGAGACCTCGGACGCGATGGTCGAGGCGGTGACCGGGTACTTCGGGGCGCTCGCGGACAAGGACACGAGCAAGGCCTGCACCTTCCTCGCGGGCTCGGTGAGCGACCAGATGGAACAGCTCATCGAGCAGGCGCGCCAGCAGGGCCAGGCGGAGCTTCCGGAGGGCAAGAGCGCCTGCGAGATCTTCCTGCAGACCGCGGCGACCGCGTTCAGCGGCAAGGCGGCGCCCAAGTTCGAAAAGATGAAGTTCCGTCGCTTCCGGGTCGATGGCGACCGGGGTTTCGTCCTCTACAAGATCCCGAACCGCCCCGCCAGCTTCATGCCCGCGGCGCAGGAGGACGGGGTCTGGAAGGTCGCCGCGATCGACGGCTCGGCGCTGCCGTAGCGCCGCGCCGCCGGGCGGCGGGCCCGCGGGCTCAGGTGGAGTCCGGCGGCGGGTCCCCGGCGAGCAGCGTCGCGACCTCGTCGCCCACGAAGGGGGCGAGCGCGATGTAGGTCGCGAGCGGGGCGAAGCCGACGGGCGCCCGCTCGCCCCCGCCGCGCCGGAGCTGCGCCGCCGCGAGGCTGACCACGGCGCCGGCGATCGCCTCGGCGACCACGGGAGGCAGCTCCGGCCGCAGATCGAAGCCGGGCCGCAGCAGCTCCTCGAGCCGGCGCAGCAGCTCGACGTGGCGCTCCAGGGCATCGGCGCCGGCGCTCGGCGCCTCGAGCAGGGCCAGGCGGGCGGCCGGCTCGTCCCGGTCGAGCAGCGCCGCCGAGCTGACGAACAGCGCGCGCATCGCCTGGGGCCAGTCCGACGCTCGCCGGTAGGCCGGCAGGGTCGCCCGGTAGGCGCGGCTCTGGACGATCTCGAGCGCGGTGAGGAAGGCCTCGTGATGGTCATCGAAGTGATCCTGAAAAGACTCCAGCGGAACCTCCGCGGAGTCCGCGATGCTCCGCGCCGAGGTGTGATGGAAGCCGCAGCGCGAGCTCTCGTTGATCGTCGCGGCGATGATCCGGTCGCTCGCCCTTCCGGCGGGGGACGGGCGCACCCGCAGCCAGGGGCCCGGATCAGCGCTCGGTCGCGCGCGGCTGAGATCGGCGCCCGGTCCCGCGTAGCCGGTGGCCCAGCTCCACAGCGGCTCGACCAGCTCCGGCAGCCGCTCGCACTCGTCCGCCCGGACGCGGCTGCGGAAGACGCGCTGGATGCCGCCGAGCAGGGCGTCGGCGAGCTCGGTCCCGTGCGGCGAGCCCGCCGGGCCCGCGGTGATCGCGAGCTCGGCGCGCACGCGCTCCGCCAGGCGCCGGTTGAACGCCGCGCGGCGGGCGAGGGCGCGGGTCCCGGCGCCGGGAAGCTCGAGCGCCCAGAAGCGGGCCGCGGACGGCTGCGCGGCGGCGAGCTCGGCGCTCTTGGCGAGCAACGCCCGCAGCCGCTGCGGCCCGGCTTGATGCGCGGCGGCGGCGGCTTCCAGGGCAGCCAGCCAGCCGCTCGAGAGCTCGTCGATGACGGCGAGCGCCAGGACCTCGGCATTGGGAAAGCGCGCGATCAGGTCCCGTTCCGGGCAACCCGCGCGGACGCTGATCGACGCCGGGTCGCAGGTCGCGTAGCCCTGCTCCACGCACTGCGTCAGGAAGGCCGCGAAGAGCAGCTCGTCGGAGGGCGCGACCCGCGACCCGTGGCGCCCGTCCGGGGCGGCCGGACGGGGCTGCGCCGCCGCTCGAAGCTCGCCGAGCGACCCCCAGGGCGTCGGCCGGCCGGAGGCGTCGCCAGGTGGAGCGTGGGATCGCCGACTGTTGTCCATTGTGGAGTGGGGACGCGCTTCCGGCATGCCGGATTGCACCTATCCCGGGGGTCCCGCGCAGTCTACAGGGGGCGCGCAGCAGAAACGCGGCTGTTTACTGATTTTTCGGCGCGCGGGCGGGGACGAGCGGGCGCCGGGCGCGGGTGCTCGCCGGGCGATCAGCGCCCGGAGCGGACCGCGGAGCGCTCCGCCATCCAGGCGAGGGTGCGCTCGCGCTCGGCCGCGGCCCGCGCCTCGCCCAAGAACGGCTGCGCGACCCAGTAGACGATCTCCGGCAGGCGGGTGGGAAGCTGCGCGGCCGAGCCGTGCAGCGACTCCGTGTAGAGCAGCTCCTGGATCCCGCCGACGATCGCCAGCGACGCGATCTCCGGCAGCTCTCCGCCGCTCTCCTCCCGGCCCTCGTCGATGCGGTCGGTGAGCCGCCGCAGGGCCGCGTCGCGACGCTCCAGGGCCGCCGGGCCGGCGGCGAGGATCTCGACCGCCCAGACCCGAGCCGCCGCGGGGTCGGCAACGAGCTCGTCGAGCATCGCCGCGAACCCGTGCCGGATGCGAACGATCCAGTGCTCGTCCGGAACCTCCTCGTAGCCGCGGTCGAAGGCGTCGAGGATCCGCTCGGCCGCGTCGTCGTAGGCGGCCAGGAAGCAGTCCTCCTTGTCCTTGAAGAGCTCGTAGTAGGTCTTCCGCGAGACGCCGGCGACAGCGATCGCGTCGGCGATCCGGGCGACCGGGTAGCCCTTGTCGGCAACCACCTCGAGCATCGCGGCCAGGGTGCGCTCGCGCTGCGATTGGACCACCGCCTCGCGGGGAAGGCTATGCCGCCCTCGCGGCAGTGCCTGCTTGCGCTTCCTTGTCGGTTGAGCTGCCATTCGTCGGCCCACTTTCTCGCCTGAGTAGAGGATGACCGGGGCGCCCGTCGCCCTTTAGATTACGGGTTCCCTCCCCGGAATCAACCTCGCGCGCTCCCGCGCCGGGGCCGAGTGCCGGCGCGATCCCCGCGCGATCTTGCTATGACATTCGAAACGCCCGAAAGGGCCTGGAGGGGAGGCTGATGTCGGCGAGCGAGAATCGGGAGTTGCAGACGAGGACCGCGATGGCGGTGGTCGCGCACTGTGCGACCAGCAAGATCGGCGATGGATGCTTCGTCTGGGGATGCGCGGCGGAGCCCGCGGAGCTCGTCCTCATGGCCGCTGACCATCGCGATCCGATCGGCCGGGAGCGCTGTCAGGAGCTGGTCGGCGAGCGGCTCGCCGCCGAGCGCGGCGACTGGCTCGCGCAGGCCCTGCGCTGCGGCGTCGCCACCCATCCACCGGTGCTCGACGTCGAGACGCTGCTCGGTTGCGGTCTCCCGGAGCGCGGCCGGATCGGGGATCTGATCCTGATCCCGGCGCGCGGCGTCCCGGTCGTCATGGTCGCGGTCCGGGATCGGATCAGCACGCCGTTCAGCGATCGCGACCGGATCGAGCTGCGCCGGATCGCGAACCGGCTCGGCACCGACCTGAACGCCGCCGGGCCGATGCCGTGGCCGGACTGGGCGCGCGGGGAGCCCGGCGGCGCGGCCACCGCGAGCGAGCTGCTCGAGCAGGCCGCCGCCGCGATCTGGGTGACCGACCCCGGCGGCGTCACGCTGCGGGTCAACCGCGCGGCCTGCGAGCTGGTCGGCCTCCCGGCGGCGCGCATCGTCGGCGTCCCCCTGGCCGAGTTCGTCGACTGCGAACAGGTGCTCGAGCGTTCGGCGACCGGGATGGTCAGCGAGAGCAGCCTGCTGCGATCGGCCGGCGATCGGCGGCGGATCACGGTCGCCACGCGCCGCATCGTGGACGGCGCCGGGATGGCGAGCGGCTCCGTGCACACCGTGATCGACATCGGCGATCGCCACGCGACCGAGGTCGAGCTGCGTACCCGGCTCGACCGCGAGCTGGCGAAGTCGGCCTTCGCGCGCTACCTGCTCACCGGCCCCGCCGGCATCGAGGCGGCGCGCCGCGCGGTCGAGATGCTGAACGAGCACTTCGGCGCCCCGCTCGTGCTGCTCGGCGAATCGGGCAGCGGCGGCAGCCGGCTCTCGATCGTCGCCAGCGCCGGGCAGCTCGCCGAGTCGCACCCCACCGGATGGCTCGGGGAGCATCACCTTCCGGAGGGAACCCCCGCGCGCGCCGCGATGGAGCTGGGCGAGCCCGTCCGGGTCGGCGAGTTCGGGGGCGAGTACGGCTACCGCCGCGGGCCCCTGGCCGAGGCCGCGGGGATGCACAGCGCCGCCTGGGTGCCGTACGGCGCGGGGGGTGGGGCGAGCTCCTGCATCGGGGTCATGCGCCCGCAGGCGAACGGGATCTGCGACGGCGAGCTGGCGATGCTGAAGGAGATCGCGACCCTGCTTCAGCACAGCGGCAGGGCGCTGCGGGCGCCCGCGTAACACGACCTCGCGTACCGCTCTCGCATTTGTGAACGAAATCGTTTACTATTGAGGCTCACGTCGGTTGCGCCTCAACCGGCCGGCGTGAGAGTGCATCTCCGGGGACGCGGGTCTCCCCTGAACCAACCGCGTTTCCGGTTCTCCTCCAGTCATGGGCGCCGGGCCTTACACCCATTCGGGCCCGGCGCCGACTGGTGCCCAGACGCGACCCCTGCCGGGATCCCGGCAGGGCCCGCCGGGCGGGGGGCTCTCCGGCGCCGGGCGGCGCCCCCCGGTCCGTCAGTCGAGCTCGCGCCGCATCTCGGCGCTGGCGGCCTCGGGGCCGATGAAGGGCATCAGCACGGCGAAGACCAGGTCCGGCAGCACCTGCTCGAGCTCCTCGCCGTGGCCGGCGCGGATCTCGTCGAAAAGCAGCGCCGCGGCGCCCCCGATCGCGAGCCGCGAGGTGCTGACCGGCAGCATCGCCCCGAAATCGGACCAGGCGCGCCCCTCGTCGAGGAACGGGGTGAACCGGCCCAGCGCGTCGCGGTAGCGCTGCCGGGCCGCGGGGCCGGCGGCGATCACCTCGACCATGGCCATGTTCGCGATCTCCGCCTCCTGGGAGAGCAGCTGGACCAGGGCCGCGAGCCCGGAGTGGATGCGCTCGGGCCAGGGGCGCTCGCCGCCCCGGTAGGCGGACTGGACGTACTGGACGAGGACGTCGACGACCGCGTCGTAGGAGGCGAGGAAGCAGTCCTCCTTGTCCTTGAAGAGCTGGTAGAAGGTCGTCCGCGAGACCCCGGCGGCCTCGATCACGTCGGCGACCGTCGCCGCCTCGTAGCCCTTGCTGGAGGCGACCCGGATCATCGCCTCGAGCAGACGCTCCCGCTGATCACGCACGACGACTTCGTGCGGGATCCCGTGCCGCCCGCTCGGCAGGGACCGCTTGCGGGTCGATTGCTCCATGTAGAGAGCCTATCCGAGAGAGGACAAAAATCAAGTGCGAGTGAACGTGTTTATTTATGGCAAACAACACCGTTCCCGCTTGGAGTATAGATCTGACACTAGTTGTACGGTGTGTCCCACAACCGTTAAGGGGTCCTTACGGCCGGGGGCGGGCCGCGGCGGCCTCGCCGCCGCTGTCCCCCGGATCGGGGACACCGGCCTCAGCTGAGCAGGCCCTCGCGCGCCTCGCGCGCGTGGTTCAGCGCCTCTTCCTGACCGATGTAGGGGGTGAGGGCCATGTAGAGGAAGTCCGGGAGCAGCTCGCGGATCCGGTCCGTGCGCCCGGCCATCATCTCGCCCCTGATCAGCCACTCCCCGCCGCCGAGGATCGCCCGGGCGGTCCCCGAGGGGGCGGTGACGTCGGGCCGCACGTAGCTGCGGCCCTCGTCGAGCAGCGTCACGATCAGGTTGGTGCCGACGCTGTAGCGCTCGAACGCGGCGTTGCCGCCCGCCAGGGCCTCGATCATCGCCGTCTTCGCGTAAGCGGGATTGGAGGCGAGGAAGTCGAGCAGCGCGGCGATCGTCTCCCGGACCTTGATCGCCCAGCTCTCCGACGGGGCGTAGACGACCGGCAGCACGGCGCTCCCGAGCATCCGCACCCCTTCCTCCATCGTCGCGATGAAGCAGTCGCTCTTGTCCTTGAACAGCTCGTAGAAGGTCGCCCGCGAGACCCGCGCGCACTCGACCACGTCGGCCACCGTGGCGGCGGCGTAGCCCTTGTCGGCGCAGACCTCGGCCATCGCGTCCATGAGCCGCTTGCGCTGTGAGCGGGTCACCTCGCTGCGACTCAACCCGTGCCGCCCCGCCGGCAGCCGGCCGCTGCGGCCGGGGGGCTCCGCCGGCTGCCCGGTCCCCCCGCTCGCCGCGTCGCCGCGTCGCCGCGTGACTGTCGGGGCAGGCGACGCAGGCCTCTGCCGGCCCGCTGACTGCACCCTCTCTCGATCCAGAGACACGTCGTTCTATTTGAACAGTACAACGTTATGGACCGCCGATTCATCATCGCCTGATGTCACTCGAAGTCGAGTCATTGACTCAGGCGGTCCTGGCGTTCACTCCCCGTCGAACAGCCCGCGGATTGCGGCGAACTCGTCGTCGGGCACGAGGTGGGAGTAGGCGTTGGCGGTGACGAGCTGGCTCGCGTGCCCCAGGAACCGCGAGACCTCGAGCATCGGGGCGCCGTCGAGCAGCAGGTGCGAGGCGCGGCTGTGGCGCAGGCCGTGGAAGACGATCAGCGGCCGGCCGTCCTCGTCGAGCAGGCCGGCGCGCAGCTGGGCGCGCCCGATCCGCCGGTTCGGGAGCCCGATCGGCATCGGGGCGTCCGGATCGTCGCCGTGCCACACGTAGCCCTCCGGGTCGCGGCCGCCGACGACCACGCTCCGGTGGCGCCAGATCTGCAGGCACTGGAAGACGCTCTCATCGCCGGGCGGGCGGCGGGTGCGCTTGCCCTTCGTCTGCGCCTCGTCCGACGTCACCGGGTCGATCTGCCGGGCGACGTTGATCCGCAGCTCGTCGAAGTCGATGTCGGGCCAGCGCAGGCCCCGCGCCTCGCTGTTGCGGAGCGCGAACTCGTAGGTGGCGCGGAACATCGAGAAGTCGCGCTCGGTCGTCATCTCGTTGATTCCGCTGCCCTCCTGCTCGCGGGCCGCCTCGTAGAGGCGGTCGAGCTGGGCCTTCGAGAGGATCGCCTTCGGGTCGTCGCGGCAGTCGACCTCGCCGCTCCGCTTCGGCGGGCAGTCGGGCAGCGCCGGGTGGCGGACCGGGTTCTCGGCCACGCGGCGCCAGCGCACCGCCGCCGACATCGCCGACTGCAGCGGGATCAGGTGCTGCGCCACCCAGGCCGAGTTGCGCTTGCCCGTCACCTCGCGGCGGTGCTCGGCCTGGCGTTCGAGGTGCCCGATCAGCTCGACGACGTGCTCCTCGTTCAGGTCGGTGAGCTGCAGGTCGCCGACGATCGGCTCGTGGAAGGTCCGGAACACGCGCCCGTAGTTGCGCTTCGTCGCCGGTCTGAGCTGCTGCTTCTCGAGGAACGCCTCCCAGAAGAACTCGGAGACCGTGAGCGGCTCGCCGCGGGCCGGCAGGCCGCCGTTGCGCGCCTGGCGGCGGCGCTTCTCCGTGCGCGCCTCCTCGAGCGAGGTCGCCGCCAGGTTCCGCGGGTAGCTCCGTCCCGGGGCCCCGGTCGGCATGTGCGCCTGAAACGGGCAGTCGCAGTCGTAGCCGGGCTCGCGGGAGGCGCTCGCCGGGCAGGCCACCCGGTGGCTGCGGTAGAGGCCGGGCTCGATGCGCTCCCGCCAGCCCCTGCGGGGTCGCTTGCCGTTCCCGGATTCCGTTGCCGTACTTCGCTCGGGGTCGATCGTGGCGCTCGGCGCCAGGCCCGTCCCATCTCCGCTCCCCACTCGCGGCACCTCCTCTCCCAGTGATGGTGCGTTCAGGCCACTTTACACAGAAAACGATCGCGCACAAGGCGCTCTGGCAAGCGGTTTATAGAGTCTGATAAACAATGTCGTTCATGGCGACTGATGTCGATCGGCTACAGCGAAAGCTTCGTCGGGCCGCCCAGCGCCTTGAGCGCGTGCGCGAGGAGCGCGATGACCTGGTCGCGGAGGCGACCGAGCTCGGGCTCAGCCGGCGCGAGGTCGGGCGAGCGCTCGGAATGACGGGAGCCGGGGTGCAGCACATCCTCAAGGTTCGCAGGCAACGGCGAAGCGGCGACGAGAACGGCGACGGCCCGAGCGCGCGCGGCGAGAACGGCTCGAACGGGGGCGCGGACGGCGCCTCGTAGGGCCGTCGCGCGCGCGAACGATAAACGCCACCGTTTTGCGGCGTCCCGCAATTTGACCGTCAACCGGCCCGATCGGGACGCCCCCGCACGCTCGGGGTCCCCGCGAGGCGCTCACTCGCGCAAGTTCACGCCCTCCCCCGAATCCACGATGCGCGCCGCGCGGGGCCGCCGGATAGCCCGGAGACCGTGCGGGACGGGGGTGGGGCCGCGTCGCGGCCCGAACGGGATTCGCGCCCCCCGGCGCGGCGCCCGCGAGCCCGATACGCGAGCTTTCCAGAAATTGGAAGGCTCGTCTCCCGATGATGCATCGACCGGGGGAAGCCGCAGCCGGGCTCCAGCGGGCCGGCGCGAGCCGCCGGTCGGGGCCGGCGCCCGCGGAGCGGGAGGCGACGGGAAGTTCGTCCGCCGGCGCCCGTACCGTCAGGGCCCCGATGCAGACCTCTCCGCAACAGCTCAGCGCGATGCCGCTCCCGGAGGCCGCGGCGCCCGCGGGGGCGCACCAGGATCTCACCCGGCTCGCCGACGGCGATCGGGTGGAGGGTTGCTACGTCGTCCGCGAGCGCAGCCGCCGCCCGACGCGGCGCGGCGGCGAGTGGCTGGCGCTGAAGCTCTCCGACAGCTCGGGGACCGTAGATGCCAAGTCGTGGGAGGAGGTCGGGGCCCGCTTCGAGAGCGCCGGGCCCGGCAGCGTGGTGCGGATCGCCGGCCGCTTCGAGAGCAACGCCCGCTACGGCGACTCCATCGTGATCGACGAGCTCGCGCCGGCGGCCGCGGGCGAGTACGACGCGGCGCGCCTGATGCCGACCTCGCCGGAGCCGCTGGAGCGGATGGAGGCCGACCTGCGGTCGCTGCTCGAGACGATCCAGGCACCGGATCTGCGCGCGCTTCTGGATCGCTTCTTCGCGACCGGCACGCGGACCTGGGAGCGCTTCCGTGACGCTCCCGCCGCCAAGCACTACCACCAGGCGTACCGGCACGGGCTGCTCGAGCACACGCTCTCGGTCGCCCAGGGCGTCAGCGCGGCGGCTTCGTTCTTCCCCGGCATCGACCGCGACGTCGCGGTGACCGGGGCGCTGCTGCACGACGTAGGCAAGCTCGAGGCCTACAACGACGACCCGCTCGCGATCGACCTCACCCACCTCGGCCGGCTGATCGGGGAGATCCCGCTCGGCTACTACCGGGTCCGGCGGGAGATCGAGTCGATCGACGGCTTCGATCCCGATCTCGGCTGGGCCGTGCTGCACATCATCCTCGCCCACCACGGCCAGCTCGAGCACGGCTCGCCGGTCACCCCCGCGACGCGCGAGGCGACGCTCGTGCACATGATGGACAACCTGGGCGGCAAGCTGGGCAGCTTCGACCGCATCGAGCGCGGCCTCGCCGAGGGGGAGGCCTGGTCCGGCTTCGACCGCGGCATCGACGGCTCCGCGTACTTCTCCAGCCGGCGCCCGGCCGCCTGACGCGCCGGGAGGCCGCTGCCCGGCGGCCCGGCGGTCCCATGACCAACCGGCGGTCTGGTCGGCCGCCGGCTCCCTGACCGGCGAGCTCCCGACCTCGCCAGGAAGCCGCAAAGTGCGGGAATCGGCTTGCCGGCGCCGGTTGTGGCCGCGCGCTTCTATCTATCCTGGCTGCCGTGGCGAAGGACACCGAGAAGCTGATCAGGCAGCTC
>CAZARJ010000015.1:0-15829 GCA_964487515.1 uncultured Conexibacteraceae bacterium
CCGTCTCGAAGCGCGTCACCGCCTCGCTGAGCTTCCCGCGCCGGAGCGCGACGTCGCCGAGTAGATAGTGGGTGCCCGCGAGGCCGAACGCCGAGCCGGTCGCCCGGGCATCCGCCATCCCGCGCTGGGCCCAGCGCTCGGCCATATCCAGCTCGTCGCAGCGAATCAGCACGCCGGCCGTCATCAGCGTCAGGATCGGGCCCACTGGACGTCGTCGACGAGCAAGAGGGTCGGCCCGTCCTCGGCGATGCCCGCGAGCAGCCATGCCAGCCCGTGCAGGGTTCCGACATCGGGGTCCGGCGGTGCGTCGCTCGTGGGGCCAATGCTCAGCACGGACGTCGCCGGGCCGGCGGATCCGGCAAGCCACGCCTCGCGGCGCTCCGCCGGTGCGCTGCGAAGCGCGGGCTCGAGGAGCCTGCGAGCCGTGACGTACGGAGAGTCGCGCTCGATCTCTGTCGCGCGGGCCGACAGAATCCGCATTCCGGCGGCCTCCGCGATCTCGCGTGCGGCGGCGAGCAGGGAGCTCTTGCCGATTCCGGCTTCCCCCTCGATCAGCACCAGACGACCGCGGCCGCCGCGCGCCTCGTCCAATGCGCGCCGCAGCTCGTCCAACTCCCTGCCGCGCTCGATGAGGGTCTGTGCTGCGCTCATCGCTCCCCGACGGAGCGTATCCCCGCGCCGGCCGGTCTTGTTCGGCGAGCCATCCAGCCGTTCCGCGTCGCGGTCAGTCGCACCAACACGCCGGCGCGCGGATTGCGCGGAAGGATGTCGTTAGCTAAACTAATTAGCCTTACTAACGAATGCCCGCCGAGCCCGTAACATCGCCGCCTGAGCTGAGCGAGCGCGCAACCCGCCTGCGCCTCGCGATCACCCGCACCGCGCGGCGGCTGCGCCAGCAGTCGAACCCCGAGCTGGGCCCCGCTTCGCTGTCGGCGCTCGCCAGCGTCGAGCGGGCGGGCCCGCTGACCCCCAGCGAGCTGGCCGAGCTCGAGCGGATCCAGCGCCCCACCGCGACCCGCCTGCTCGCGGGGCTGACCGAGAAGGGACTGATCTCCCGCGCCCCCGATCCGAGCGACGGCCGCTCTTCGATCGTGACCGCGACCGCGGAGGGGCGGGCGCTGCTCAAGGATCTGCGCAAGCGCAAGAACGCTTATCTCGCGCGCCGCATGCGCGCGCTCTCCGACGACGACGTGGCGACTCTCGACCGGGCGGCGGAGATCCTCGAGCGGGTGCTCGAGGAGGAGCCCCGGTGAGCGCCGCCCTCAGTCGCAGCTTCGCCTCGCTCAAGGTCCCCAACTACCGGCTCTACTTCGGTGGGCAGGTCGTCTCGCTGGCCGGGAACTGGATGCAGATCGTCGCCGAGCTCTGGCTGATCCTGACGATGACCGGCTCCGGGGTGATGGTCGGCGCGGCGACCGCGCTGCAGTTCGCCGGCATCCTGCTCTTCGGCGCGCTCGGCGGCGCGCTCGCCGACCGCTTCGACAAGCGCAAGCTGCTCATGGTCAGCCAGACCGGGATGGCGGTGCCGGCGCTGCTGCTGTTCGCGCTCGTCGCCGGCGGGGTGGCGGAGCCCTGGATGGTGCTCGCGGTGATCGGCCTGCGCGGGCTGGTGCTCGCGGTCGACAACCCGGCGCGCCAGGCCTTCGTGATCGAGATCGTCGGCCCCGAGCGGGTCGTCAACGCGGTCGGGCTGAACAGCGTCCTGATCCACTCGGCGCGGATCGTCGGCCCGGCGCTGGGCGGCGTCGTGATCGCCCTCTCCGGGGTCGCGCTCTGCTTCCTGCTCAACGCCTTCAGCTTCGTCGCGATGCTCTTCGCCCTCGCCCGCATGCGCACGAGCCAGCTGCGGCGGGCCGAGCCGAAGCGGACCCGCGGCGGCGTCCGGCAGGCGATCCGCTACGTGGCCCGGACCCGCGAGCTGCGCGTGCCGCTGCTTCTGATGCTCGTCCTCGGCACGCTCGGCTTCAACTTCCAGGTGATCATCCCGCTGCTCGCCGATCAGACCTTCGGCGGCCAGGTGTCCGCCTACTCGCTGCTCATGGTGGCGATGGGCGTCGGCTCGATCGCCGGGGCGCTCACGGTCGGTGCCCGCGCCCGAGCGAGCAAGGGCCTGATCGCCGGCGCCGCGCTCGGCTTCGGGATCGCCGCCCTGCTCGCCGCGGCGGCCCCGACCCTGCCGCTGGAGATGGTCGCCCTGGCCCTGCTCGGGGTCTGCTCGGTCACCTTCGCGGCCGGGATCAACTCGGGCCTGCAGCTCTCCTCCGAGCCGGGCATGCGCGGGCGGGTCATGGCCCTCTACTCGATCGTCTTCCTGGGCTCGACGCCGCTGGGCGGGCCCTTGACGGGATGGATCGGAGAGGCCATCGACCCGCGCGCCTGCCTGGTGCTCGCCGGGACGACCGGAATCGGGGTGGCGCTCGCCGCGACGCTGTTCTGGAGCGAGCGTGAGCGCCCGTCGCTGGCCCCCGCCGGCGCGGCGCTGCGGCGCTTGGTCCCGGCGCCCAGGGCGCGCACCGCCGAGGCCGAGGTCACGGCGCTCGAGGCGACCGAGCCGAGCCCGGTCCTGGCCCGGCGCGCCGCCGAGGCTGAATCGGGCGAGCTGGCCCTGCCCGGGCAGGAGGAGCTGCGGCGCGCCCGCCGGCGCCGCGCCGCCCGCGAGCGCGGCGCCCGCCACTGCCCGACCGGCGAGCACCCGGTCGTGAACCGCACCTGACGCTTCGGCGGCCGACGCGGGGCAGCCGCTCCGATCCCTCAACGGGCCGGAGCCGTCCCGCGGTCGCGCGATAGGGGCGAGCCCGGCGCCGAAAAAGCCGCAAATTGCGAACTTCCGGCCGCCCGGCGGTTCGCTGATGTGTCATGTGTTTCGGGCTGCGACAGGGACGTCGCAGGCGCTGTCTCGAAGCACATGGACGTGCGGGGGCGAGTGAAAAGCGGGTCGCAGGACGCGGCCGAGGGGGCGGGAGCGCCAGGTTCGTCCTGCCGCGATGTCGCGCGCTGCGACGGCGTCCGCGGCTCGTCCGGCCAGGGGGGCGCCGAGTCGCGGGCCGGGGTTTACGCGGTCGAGCAGATGCCCGGGTCGGAGGCGCAGCATGAATCGTGAGGCGGGATCGCCGGCGCGGACGCGCGGCGGGCGCGAGCTGTCGCCCGGTGCGAGCTGGCCGCGGCGTTGCGAGGCGCTGTTCGAGGATCTGCGCCGCCCCGCCCGGGCGATGGTCGCGCGCGCTTATGGGCGGGCGCTGTCGGATGAGGAGATCGAGGACGTGTACTCGGCCGCCTGGGCGGCAACCCTCGCGGCCCTGCGCGACCGCGGCGCGGCGATGGCCGACGAGGAGCTGCGCGCCTACGTCTTGACGGCCGTGGCCAGCCACGCGGGCAAGGAGATGCGGCGGCGCTCCCGGAAGCCCTCGGCGGCGCTGAGCGAGTCCGCGGAGCAGGTCGTGAGCGACCGGCATCTGCCGCTGCCGGACGAGGTCGCGGCCGGGCTCGAGTCGCGGGATGTGGCCCGGGATCTGCTCGCCAGCCTGCCGCGCCGGCGCCGGGCCGTGATGCTGCTGCGCTACGGCTGGGGCCTGAGCCCTGGGGAGGTCTGCGAGCTCGTCGAAGGCCTCTCGCCGCGCGCTTACCGGAAGGAGATCACGCGCGGGGTGGAGCAGCTCATCGGGCGCCTCGGCGAGGTCGAGAGCGGTGAGTGGTGCGCGGGCCGCGAGCCCCTGGTCCGCGATCTCGTCGCGGGGGTGGCGGATGAGGAGACGGAGCGCCAGGCCCGCCGGCACCTGCGTCACTGCCGGGGGTGCGCGGAGCTCGCGCGGCGGCTGGGGACGGAGCTGCACGATCTCGGTGGGACCTTCGCCCTGGCGGCAACGGCGAGCTCGCTGGCCGGCGCCGGCTTCTGGGGACGGCTGTCGGAGCTTGCGGACGGAGCGCGGGAGGCGGTGACCTCGCTCCTCGATCAGACGCGCGGGGTCGCTGCGTCGCTGCTCGAGCGTGGCGAGACGGCGATCGGCTCGGTTGCCGGATCGGGCGTCGGTCGTGGGGCGGGCGCGACGAGCAGCGGCCTGGCCGCGAAGCTGGCCGGGGTTGGAGGCGCCGGGAAGGTGGCGCTCGCCTGCGCCGGGGCGGGCGCGGCTGCGACGGCCTGCGTGGCGGCGGGCGTGGTCCCGGGTGTCGCCCTGCCGGGCGCTGACGGCGAGGAGCAGCAGCGCCCGCGAGCGCAGCGGATCGTCGCCCCGTTGCCGCCCACCCGGATGATCGACGCCATCGGGGGGCAGAGGATCTCGCTTCCCGCCTCGAAGCCGGCGGAGCCGGACGAGGAGGGGAGGGAAGATCGCCCCGGAGGAAAGGACGACGAGAGCTCCGGCTCGGCCGAGCGCGGGTCCTCCTCTGGAGATGAGCATCCGGCGGAGCTGCCGGCGAGCGTGCGCGAGTTCGACCCGATGGTCGCCGGAGCTGCGGGGAGCGAGGCCGTCGCGTCCGGTGACGCCGGAGCTGCGCCGAGCCCGCCGCAAGGCGCGACGGGTGGGGGCGGAAGCGGCGGCGCGGGGAGCGGCGGCGCAGGGGGCGGCGGCGGATCGGCCACCGCGCGGAGCGAGTTTGGACCTTGATCGAGAGAGAGCGGCCGGGACGGCACCGAAGCCGTTGCCGGCCGGCAAACGGAGGGAGGATCCGATGAAGAGGATGACGACTGACGAGGTGATGGCTCGACGCGTCCGGCGAGCTGTCGTCGGCGTCGTGACGCTGCTTGCCTGCGCGATCGCGCTGCCGCCCCTGGCCCATGGCTCCGAGTACTGGGTGGAGGAGTGCACGGACGGGCACCCTGCGGCTCCGGACGCGACGTCGATCGGCGATCCGGGGCTGTACGTGGCGACGGACGACTGCGCGGGTGCCGGCCTGCTCGAGATCAGACCGTCCCAGACCGCGGCCCCGGCGCAGCCCAAAGAAGCACGTCAGTGGCATTACGAGGCCCCAACGGGGGCCACCTTCAAACGCGCCCTGGTCGACTTCGGCCTCATCTCGGGCCCGAACGATCACGTCGTCAGCCTCTTCGTGGTGCGCGCCGGGGAGACCGGACAGGAGCGACTCACACACTTTTCGGGTGGCGGCTTGCTGAGCTCGACCTTCGACTCGGACATGTCAGTCTACGACGAGCTGACGCGGGTCGGGGTGAGGATGTCGTGCCCGCCGCTCGGCACCGACTGCGACTACGCGCCGGCGGTTCAGGCGCGAATGAACGCAGCCCGCTTTCTGATCGCGGATCACGCGGCTCCCGAGGCACCGGATCTGAGTGGCCCGGCCGCCAGCGGCGATTGGCTGGGCGGCGTCGTCGGGATGACGGTCGGCGGAAGCGATCAGGGCGGCGGCGTGGCCCGGACTTTGATCTCGGCCAACGGGGTCGAGCTGGTCAACTCCGACCTCTGCGACGCGGAGCCCGATGACGAGGGCCGGGTGGGGACGATGAGGCCTTGCCCCGCCACCTCGTCGCACGAGGAGTCGATCGACACGGCCGCGGCGGCCTTCGAGGAGGGACGCGGCAACGAACTGCGGGTTTGCACCGAGGAGTACGGGGCCGGTCCGGCTCGCGGCTGCCGGACGATCGAGCTCGCCGTCGACAACGTCGCTCCCGCGGCACCGCGGTCGCTGTCGCTGGAGGGCGGCACCGACTGGCGGCGTGACAACGACTTCGATCTCAGTTGGAGCAATCCATCCCAGGACCACGCCCCGATCACCGGCGCGATCGTGGAGGTGAGCGGCCCCGGGGACTACACGAAGGAATACGAGTACGAGGGCTCTGACATCGAGACGATCAAGAACCTGCACGTCCCCGAGCCCGGCGAGTACGAGGCCCGGGTGTACCTGGTCGACGAGGCCGGCAACGCGACTGCCGACCACGCCGTCTCGATCCCCCTGCGCTTCGACAACACGGTGCCGCCGGAAGCCGAACTGAAGCTAGCGAATGGGTGGCTTTCGCGCGACGAATTGACCGCCGGGTACTTGCAGAAATGGTTGGCACCACCGGAAGACCAAGTTCCAGTTTCCGGCATCGCTGGCTATCGCCTGACGGTCGATACCAACCCGTCGACCGATCCTTGCGGTGGCGCCATCGATCCGCGTGCCTGTGGGGGACCGATCACGCATCACGGCATCGCGTCCAACAGCCAGCTTCTGACCCTCGAAGATGTCGAAGAGGGGATCAACTGGGCTCACGTCGTCGCAGTCTCGGGCTCTGGCATGAGGGCTACCCGCATTGACCACGCCACGATCAAGGTAGACCTAACAGCCCCAACAACCTCGCTGGAGGGATGGTCCGGAAGTTGGAGTCCAACGCCGCTCAATCTGCGGGCGATCGCGGTTGACGAGTTATCGGGGATGGTCATCACTGGTGAGCAAAGGGATGACAGGCCCCCCCGAACAGTGCTCGAAATTGATGGCGTGATGCACGATGACAACGATGCCGATGTAGCCGTTGCCGTGTCGGAAGAGGGCGAGCACAGGGTTCGCTTCTGGGCCCGCGACCTGGCAGGAAACGAGAATGATGGGATCGCCGGTCACAACCCGCCCCGAGAGGTCACGGTCCGCATCGACTCCAGTCCGCCCAAAGCGGCGTTCACAAATCACCAGGACCCCGGTGACCCTGATCGGCTTGAAGTTCGTGCGTCCGACAGCCTTAGCGGCTTGCATGACGCGGTGATCGCGTATAGGCCGAGCGGGGGCGCTTGGAAAGAGCTGCCGACCATCCTCCAAGCTGATGGGGCCACAGCGCGCATCGACTCCGAGGCGATGGAAGCGGATACGGAGTACGAGTTTCGTGCGACGGTCCGCGATCGGGCGGGTAACGAGACGGTGACGACAAGCCGGAGCGATGGCTCGCCGATGCGGACTGTGGGCCCGCTGCGGCCGGCAACGCGGCTGGTGGCGCTTCGGATCAACGGGCGGCGGAGCGCGCGGATAGCGCAGCGCAGGCACGCCTCCCTCACCGGCAGGCTGCGGACTGCGGATAGTCGTCCGATCGCGGACGCAAAAGTGCGGATAATTGAGAGCTACGCGGTCGGCGCGCGTCGGCGAGTGCGCGAGCGAGTGGTCGAGGTCGATCCGGACGGCCGGTTTGCGATCAAGCTCCGGAGGGGTCCCTCTCGGACCGTGGTCGCCCACTTTGACGGCAATCGGAGGTATCTCGGATCGCAGTCCGGCAAGTCGCGGCTGGGCGTGCGTAGTGCGATCACCCTGCGCGCTCCGCGCCGGGCTCGTGCTGGGCACAGGGTGACCTTCCGCGGCCGGGTTCGGGCGCCGGGCGCGCGTGTACGCGGCAAGCGGGTTGAGATCCAGGTCCGCGTTGGTCGGCGTTGGAAAGCCGTGGGGCGGTCTCTGCGGGCTAAACGCAGCGGCAAATTCCGGCTCCGGTATCGGTTCGTCGCCGCATATCGACATCCGGTGCGTTATCGATTCCGAGCCGTTGCGCTGCGAGAGCGGGGATTCCCTTATCTGCCCTCACGCTCGCCGCAGCGGAGACTTACGGTTCGTCCGTGAACAGGAATCCGGCAACTAGCGTCGCGGGAGTTCTTGCGACGCTAGTCGCTCTCCCCGCAGGCAACGATCCCCGGGCGCAGAGTAACCCGTGTTAGGGGCCCGGAAAGGCAGGTAATTTTCCCGGAACCGGGTCGAGGGGTCGCGACGTATGTGCAGGGAGCGAAGAGATCACGACGGGAAGCTCGCGAGGGCGATCGCGTTCCGTGGCGCCGTAGGCGTCCTTGCGCTCGCGGGCATCTTTCTGGCTCGTGCCGATTCTGGGTTTGGGACCGCGCAAGACCAGACCGTCGATTTCGATCGCAATCCGGATCCGCTGCCCGCGGCTTCCACCTGGGCGGACGATGGGATTCATCTGAGTCGGTTCCCAAGGACCGGGTCCACAAGAGTTCGAATCACCCTGGCTACCCAGCCCTTAATGCGTGACGCCTCAAGTCCGTGGTTTGTCCGAAAAGTTCGTCCGGGCATTGCCGGGCTTCGCCGGAACCCCCCCATACTCGGCTTAGCCGGGCCAATCGAGCCGGGCGAGCGTGACGCCGCTCGATGGGTAGAGCGCACTTATGAACGTGCGATCGAAGAGCTGAAAATCCCTGCCGTGCGAACAAGCCGGGCACTGCGTCGATTGACCAGGCGGGTGCGCGAGGTTGGAGGCCGCCCTGTGGCGCAGGAGGCCATCCCTGCGGCCGTTATTGCTCGTGCCTCCCAGGCGCAGTTGAGGCTCCTCCAGAAATCTCCTCTGGTCACCTCGATCACGTCTGCGCCGGCGCCCGTGGCTGGCTCCGCGATCGGCGCGCAGGTCGTCGGGGCGCCAGCGTGGTGGGCGGAAGGCTTGACCGGTGGTACCGGCTTAGCCGACGAGATTCCCGCGGATGTCGCAGTTCGTGGCGGCGCGGTCGACGGCAACCACCCAGCGTTTGAGAGCTTCGTCGCCGTCGACAATGATCCACGTTTCACAACGTTCGATGACCATGAGACACACGTTGCGGGGGTAATCGCATCGAATTCTCCTGTCGCTCAAGGGGTCGCTCCCGGAATCGATCGGTTGATCACAAGCTTCCAGACCGCATACGCACTGGGAATCCCCGCCGACGGGTATGGCGGTGCTCCTGATCCAGCTGAGACGATGAACTCAAGCTCTGGGTTCGTCGCGATTGATGACAATGCCGCCGATGGTGCGGACGTACTCACGAATTGGTTCGGAGTCGGTCAAGCGATGGCTGGCGGTAACTTCAACGTCGACGGGTCACCTACGGTCGCCAACATAGGCCGCAATACGATGAGCGTGGGAGCTTTTTACGACCACGACAGCGTCGCGCCAGGCGATGACGCGTTGCTCGCGGAAAGCTCGCGCGGGCCAACGCCCGGGGGACGAAAGAAGCCTGATCTCGTCGCTCCGGGATCTGCGGTCCTTGGCCCCTCGATCCATTGGAACGAGCCGTGTGACGACGGATTATCCGAGGCGAACAAGACTTGCCCGGACTTCACGGCGCAGAGCGGCACGTCCTTCGCTGCGCCGCATGTGGCGGGGGGGATGGCATTGCTCGAGGGGGCCGGGATCGATGATCCGATGGCGCAGCGCGCGATCTTGATCAACAGTGCCCGGGACTGGGAGGGAGACCCACTGACCCCGCCGGCGCCCGGCGGGATCCAGGGTCACTGGCGTCCGGACGTGGGGTGGGGGCAACTGGACCTCGAGACGGCCCTCGCCGAGCGCGGGAACTACCTGCTCGGCACGGTTCGCGGCGGCGAGGCGGCCTACTTCCGGGGGTCGCCGGACGCGGGCGGCAAGACGACCCTCGCTTACGAGATGCGTGGCTACTTCGAGGGGTACCCGAATCCGGGCACGAAGACCTTCACCTACACGCAGACCGATCTCAACCTGCGCCAGTATCAGGGCGGCGTAGAGGTCCCTCCGCCCGTGGATCCGGGGACCGGAGGCGGGCCCGATGCGGTCGATCCCAACGACACGGTCGAGCAGGTGCGCGCTCCCGCGAGCGCCGGCGAGATCGTCTTCAAGGTCGAAGCGACCACCACGGTCGAGGGCCGAGAGGATGGGTCGGAGCCGTTCGCGCTCGCCTCATCCACGCCGCTGACCAAGATCGCCGCGCCGGTCGTGCGCCCGATCGAGGCGGGGCTCGTCCCGCAGGGGGACGTTCGCTGCGGGGTCCCGGTCACGGTCTCGGCGCGGCTGGAGAACGGTTCGGCCGAGCTCGAAGCCGAGGACGCTGAGGTGGAGATCGAGCTCCCCGCTGCGCTCGAGTTGCTCGACGGAGCGTCCCAGCAGGAGGTCTCCGGCGGCACCCTCGACGCGGATGA
This sequence comes from uncultured Conexibacteraceae bacterium, assembly GCA_964487515.1. Taxonomy (GTDB): domain Bacteria; phylum Actinomycetota; class Thermoleophilia; order Solirubrobacterales; family 70-9; genus RHKX01. The sequence goes on from CAZARJ010000015.1 coordinate 9,835, forward strand.
GGTCTCAGAGGCGCACGCCTGGACCGTCTCCGCGACGGAAGGCGGCGCGCACGAGATCACGCTGACCGGTACCGGTAGCGGGCTCGGGACCGGGCTCGCACGGTCGACGAAGGTCGTGCTGAACGCCGACTGCGATCCCCCGAGGACCCAGATCGACGCGGCGCCGGACGGACCCGTCAGCTCTGAGGGGGCGACGTTCGCCTTCTCCGCCGTCGGAGAGGCAGCCAGCTTCGAGTGCGCCCTGGACGGGGGCGAGTTCGCTCCCTGCGAATCACCGCATGCGGTCTCCGGGCTGGGGGACGGTCCGCATCAGCTCCAGGTCCGGGCCATCGACGGGGCCGGAAACATCGATCCGAGCCCGGCGGCGGCGGAGTTCGCCATCGACACCGTCCTGTCGCGCCCGGGCCTCGGCACGCCGCGGCGGGGATTTCACGCTCGCCGCCGGCCCGGGCGGGTCAGGCTGCGGCTGGCCGAGGCGGGGAGCGCCCGCGTCTCGGCGATCGCCCGGATCCGCCGCAGGAGCCTCCCCCTGCGCGCCGGCCGTGTGACGTTCGACCGCGCGGGCCGGCGCACGGTCGCCCTGCGGGCGACGCGGCGGCGGGCGCGGCAGCTACGCCGGGCGCTTCGGAAGGGACATCGCGTGAGGATCGTGGTCACGGCGCGCTTTCGGGACGCGGCGGGCAACCGGTCTCGGCTGAGGAGCCGGGGCCGGGTGCGCTGAGCTCCGTCGCGGCACGGCGCCGTCACCTGCCGTTTCCGCCCGACCGCGCTGCGATCATGCCGCGGCGATGAGAGCCGCCGGGGGTCGTGAGCTGCGTGCCGAGGACGGTCGGGTGAGCGTCGGCGCCCTGATCGGGGCCGCGCTGATCGCGCTCGCCGCCTACATCCTGCTCGCCGCGGCCCACGCCGATACGGCCAGCTATGGCGTGGTGGCGATCCCGGGACGGGCGACGGTGGAGCTGCCGAAGGGGGAGAGCAACATCTACTACCGCGAGGGCATCGATGCCGGCTCCGGCGTCTCGCTCGTGCCTCCCGGGGACCTCCAGTTCTCGCTTAGCTGGCCCGGCGGGCAGTCCTTGCGCGTGGACAGCCGGGGCGGGGAGCCGGAGTCGGTGGACGGGGGGACCGCGCAGCTGATCGCCGCCGTCGACGCGCCGGAGAAGGGGCCCTTCGTCATATCCGCCGACAGCACCGCGGCGGCGCAGCGGATCGCCCCGGCGCTGACCTTCGGCCAGAGCCCGTGGCGCGCGATACGAGCCCGGGCCGTGAGCGTCTGGGACTCCCTCCGCGGCCCGCTCGGCGTCGCGGTCGTGGGCGTGCTCGTCGTCCTCGCCCTGCTTCCGAGCCTGCGCCGGGCGCGCAGGGGCGGGGGCTGGGAGGCCGGGAGCGACTGAACGGTCGATCTCAGATTCCCGGAGCCCGCGGCTCGCCGCGCCAGAGGGGCTTCGCGAAGAGCATCTGCACGTCCCGGATGCGCGCCTCGGCGAACCCGGCCTCGCTGACGGCGAAGTAGAAGCTCCAGAGGCGGCGGAAGCGCTCGTCGTAGCCGAGCTCCGCGAGCCGTCCGGCGGCGGCCTCGAACCGCTGCCGCCACGCGCGCAGGGTGAGCACGTAGCTGGGCGAGATGTCCTGCAGCCCGATCGTCCGCAGGTCCGTCACCCTGGCGATCGAGGCCTGCATCGAGGCCACCGACGGCAGGCAGCCGCCCGGGAAGATCAGCCGGTTGGCGAAGCTGCGCGTCCGCTTCTCGATCTCGTAGGCGCCGTCGGCGATCGTGATCGCCTGCAGGAAGAAGAGGCCGGCCGGGCGCAGCAGCTCCGAGCAGCGGCGGAAGAAGGTGTCGAACCACTCCCAGCCGACCGCCTCGATCATCTCGATGGAGACGAGCTTGTCGTAGCTGCCGCTCAGGTCGCGGTAGTCGGTGCCGAGCACCGTGACCCGCTCCTCGAGGGCCGCGGCGCGAACCCGTGCCTCGGCGTGCTCGCGCTGCTCGCGGGAGATCGTGGTGGTCGTCACCCGGCAGCCGCGCGAGCGCGCCGCGTGCACCGCGAGTCCGCCCCAGCCGGTGCCGATCTCGAGCAGATGGTCGCCGGGGCCGAGCTCGAGCTCGTCGCAGATCCGCTCCAGGCGCCGGTTCTGGGCGGTCTCCAGGCTCTCGCCCGGATCCTCGTAGAGAGCCGAGGAGTACATCATCGTCTCGCGATCGAGGAAGGTCTCGAAGAGCTCGTTGCCGAGGTCGTAGTGGTCGGCGATGTTCGCGCGGGCGCCGGAGCGCGTGTTCAGCATCCCCAGGGTGGCGAGCCGCTGGATCGGCGTGAGCAGGGGCTGCAGGCGGCGGCGGAGCCGATCGCCGCGGCCGATCTCCCGCGCGAGGATCCGCAGCAGCGCGGGCAGCTCGTCGGTATCCCAGGCGCGCTCCGCCCAGGTCTCGCCGAGCGCGATGCTGCGCGACTGCAGCAGCCGCCGGTAGAGCCCCGGGTCGTGGACGCTGACCCGGGCCCGCAGCGCCGCGGACGCCGGCCCGAAGGCGGATCTGCGCCCGCCCGGGTAGGTCTCCTCGACCTCGACGCGCCCGGCCCGCAGCCGCCGGAGAAGCGCCTGGACGGCCCTCCGCGCGGGTCGCTCGAGATGGATCACGCTCAGCTCACCTCCACCGGCTCGCCCGGCCCCTCATGGCCCGGGCGCTCGGCGCCGGAGCAGAGGCTATTCCCCCCGCGCCTTCCCCGCCAGCGCCCGTGAGGCTCAGTCGACCTCGCGGCCGAGCTGACGCTCGACGGCGCGGGTCATCACCTGCGCGAAGCTCGCCATCACGGCCTCGGTCGCGAGCGGGCGCAGGCGCTCCACCGCCTCCGCGGCGGTGCTCAGGTCCTCCTCGCCGGCGGCGCCCTCCTTGCGGAGCGGATCGAGGATGTCCTTGACGAAGAGGCGCACGAACTCGAGCGCGATCGAGGTCGTGTGCGTGTTGATCGAGTCGGCGACCGCGAGCGCGTGCTCGATCGGGATGCCGAGCTCGGTGAGCTCGCGCCCGGCGCGCAGCATGGTCGGCGAGGGAACCTCCCAGGCGCCGTTGCCGATCGGCTTCAGCAGCCCGATCGCCTCCGCGCGCGCGACCAGGTCCTCGTTCGGCGGGTTGCCGAACAGATCGTGCAGGTCCTCCTCGGCGATCGCCATCGGCTGCTCGCTGCCGAACGGCTTCAGGAGGGTGCGCTCGAACTCGATCGCCTGGCGGCTCCCCGAGCGCGCCCCGATCTCCAGCAGACGCTCGATCGCCTTCAGGTTGAAGCCCTGGCTCTGCATGTCCTGGATCAGCTGGATCCGCTCCAGGTGCTCGGAGGTGTAGTAGCCGGTCCTGATCCGGATGATCGGAGGCGGGACCAGGCCCCGCGACTGGTGCGCGCGGATATTGCGCGCCGTCATCCCGGTGCGCCGAGCGAGCTCGTCGATCGTGAACTCCTCGGTCTCCTCATCCTCCGTGGTAGCCACAGTGTGTGCCAGCCTAAACGATCGATTACACGGATCCCTGTCCCGCCCCGTGCAATAGCGTGCGGCCCGTGGCAGATGGCGCCGGCGAGACAGCGCGCGAGGGGCCGGATTGGGCGGGGGACGGGGTCGAGCTGCTGCTCGTCGACGGCATGAACGTGCTCGGCTCGCGCCCCGACGGCTGGTGGCGCGACCGCCCGGCGGCGATGGCCCGGCTGGTCGGGGAGCTGGGCGAGCTGGCCGAGCGCGAGGGCATCGCCGTCACGGTCGTCTTCGACGGCCGCGAGCACGTCCGGGTGCGGGACGCGGACGAGCGGGTCGCGGTCGGCTTTGCGGCCGGCGGGCGGAACGCGGCGGACCGGGAGATCGTGCGCCGGATCCGCGCCGCCGGCGATCCGGGCGCGATCCTCGCGGTGAGCACCGACCGGCGCCTGCGCGCGGCGATCAAGGCGGCGGGCGCGCGCAGCATCTCCGCCGGGGAGCTGCGCCGGCGGCTCTAGGATCAGCGCATGGGAAGGCTGGCCCTGATCGCCGGGCACTCGCTCCTCGACGCGGCCCCGGGGGCGGGCTTCACGCGCTCGCGGATCGGCGGGCTCGACGCCTGGCGGCGCGGCGGGGCGGAGGGCACTGTGCTCGTGCAGCGGCACGGGCTCGGCGACTACACGCCGGCCCCGCGCATCGATCACGCCCGCAACCTGCGCGCGCTCGCGGCGAGCGGGTGCGACCGCGTGGTCGCCTTCGGATCGGTCGGCGGGCTGCGGGCCGAGCTCGGGGTGGGCACCTTCGTCTGCCCGGACGACTTCATCGCCCTGCATCTGGGGCTGAGCCAGGCGGAGGGCCACGGGGGCGAGCGCGTCCCCGGCTTCGACCCCGCCTGGCGCGAGGAGCTGCTCGCGGCCTGGGGGCGGGCGCCGGGCGCGCCGCCGCTGCGCGAGGGCGGCGTCTACTGGCAGGCCCGCGGGCCGCGCTTCGAGACCCCGGCGGAGATCCGGCTGATCGCCGCGCACGCCGACGTGATCGGGATGACGATCGCCTCCGAGTGCATCCTCGCGGGCGAGCTCGGGATCGCCTACGCCGCCGTCTGCGTGGTCGACAACCTGGCCAACGGGGTGGGGGAGGCGCCGCTCACCGAGGCCGAGTTCGCGGCCGGCAAGGCGCGCAACCGCGAGCTGCTGCTCGCGACGATCGACTCCCTGCTGCCGGACCTCGAGCGGGTGGCGGTGCGCTGATGGGGCTCGCGGTGCGCGGGGCGACCCTGGCCGGCGAGACGGTCGGGCTGCGCGCCGAGGACGGGCTGATCGTGGCCCTCGGCACCGGCGTCGGGCCGGAGCCGGGCGACGAGGTGCTCGACGGCGCCGGCTTCGCGCTCATGCCCGGGCTCGTCAACGGCCACACCCACGCCGCGATGACCCTGTTCCGCGGCTACGCCGACGATCTGCCGCTGATGGAGTGGCTGCAGGACCACATCTGGCCCGCCGAGGCGCGCCTGGAGGAGGAGGACGTCTACTGGGGCACGCGCCTGGCCTGCCTGGAGATGATCCGCACCGGGACGACCCGCTTCTGGGACATGTACTGGCATCCGGGCGCGACCGCGCGCGCGGTCGCCGACGCCGGGCTGCGGGCGACGATCGGCGCGCCCCTCTTCGACGGCGGCGACGCGAGCCGCTCCCCCGCGCTGCAGGCCGATGCCGAGCGCGGCCTCGCGACCCTCGAGGGAGCGTCCCCGCTCGTCTCGCCGGCGCTCGCGCCGCACGCGATCTACACGGTCTCCTGCGCCTCGCTCGAATGGATCGCGGCCCGCTCCCGGGACGCGGGCCTGCCGGTCCACATCCACATCTCCGAGACGCGCCGGGAGGTCGACGACTGCCTGCGCGAGCACGGAGCCCGCCCGGTCGAGCTGCTCGACCGGCTCGGGCTGCTCGGGCCGCGCACCCTGCTCGCGCACGGGGTCTGGCTCGACGAGCGGGAGCGGGAGCTGATCGCCGCCGCCGGGGCGACGATCGTCACCAACCCGGTCGCCAACATGAAGCTCGCGGCCGGCGGCCCCTTCGACCTCACCGCCGCCCGCCGGCACGGGATCCCGGTCGCCCTCGGCACCGACGGCGCCGGCTCCAACAACTCGCTCGACCTGCTCTCCGACGCCAAGCACCTGGCGCTGATCCAAAAGCACCGCGCCGCCGATCCCGCGGTCGCCGCCGCCGAGGAGGTGCTGGCGATCGCCACCGGCGCGCGCGCCCCCCTGCTCAGCGACGGGCGCGCCGGCGAGCTCGCGGTCGGCGGGCCGGCCGACTTCCTGCTCGTGCGGGCGGACGGCTACGAGCTCGCGCTCGGCTCGCTCGCGGCGGGGCTCGTCTACGGCGGTGGCGGGACGGTCGTGGACACGACCGTGGTCGCCGGCCGGCCCCTGATGCGGGGCGGGCGCCCCGAGGGCGCCGAGGAGATCGTCGCCGCCGCGCGGGAGCGGGCCGAGCGGCTGTTCGCGGCGGTCGCGGGCGACGACGGCCCGGCGCCGGGC
>CAZARJ010000016.1:0-15668 GCA_964487515.1 uncultured Conexibacteraceae bacterium
TTGTGGGCGAGCGCCCCGCCGCCGCCCGCGACGCCGGCGGCCCCGGCTCCGCTCCCTCCGCCGCCGCCCAGGATCGACGTCAGCAGCCCCGCGGCGAGCGGGGCGGCGAGCGGTGGGCAGAGCGCCTCGAGATCCGACCCCCGGCGCCCGATCGCCGCCTCGAAGGCGCGGCAGTCGGGACAGGCGCGCAGGTGCGCGCGCAGCTTGAGGCCGCGGAGCCGGCGCCTGTCCCGCGCCGAGATCGCGCGCCGCGCCGACTCACACTCCATCGCCCGGCCCTCCTCGAGCCGGTGCAGGGCCGTCCGCGCCTCGTAGACCGCCTGCCGCGCCGCGCCCCCGCTCATGCCCAGGGCCGCGCCGACCTCCGCGTAGGAGAGGCCGCTCAGCTCGCGCATGATCAGCGCTCCCCGCTGCCGCTCCGGCAGCGTGCGCAGATCGGCGACGAGGCCGCGCAGCCGCTCGCGCGTCTCCAGCTCCCCGTGCAGGTCGTCCCCCGGCGCCTCGAGCGCCTCCTCGGCGCCGGCCCGCGGCCGCCGGGCCCGCAGCGCGGAGACGGCCTCGTTGTGGGCGATCCGGTACAGCCACGGCTTGAGCTCGATCGTGCGCTCCTCGCCCGGCAGCGCCCGCAGGGCCGCGGCCATCGTGGCCTGCAGCGCGTCCTCGGCGTCCTCGCGGTCGCGCAGGATCGCCAGGCAGTAGCGGTAGATGCCCTGGTGGTAGCGCCGGAAGAGCTGCGCGAAGGCCTCCGGCTCGCCGCGGCGCGCCCGCCGCTCGAGCCGGTCGCCGAGCCGGCCGCGGAGCAGCGGCAGCGGGGCGTGAGCGATGCCGGCCGGGTTGGCGCGATCGCGAGCCATCTCCGTTCATTATCGGCATTCGGTCCACGAAACCAAGGACCTCGGCATCTCGGCCAAGCGGATGACCTCCGTGAGCGCGGGTTGCTGCGGCGTGCCCCAACTGCTGCTCAAACGCCCGCGAAGCCGATTCGTCAGGGCGTATCCCCCCGGCGGCCGCCGGTGCGCCGCCCCGGCCTGCGCGGTTCGGCGCCGAGCTCGGCCCCGGGGGACGGCGCTGCTCGACGTCCCGATGGCGCGCGGCGTCGCCGGCGCCGGTCCCTCCTAAACTCCCCCGGCGATGGCCTTCCCCGCGACCCGCATGCGCCGCCTGCGCCGCAGCGAGGCGCTCCGCGGGCTGATCCGCGAGACCGAGCTCAGCGCCGCGCACCTGATCCAGCCCCTGTTCGTGACCGCGGGCAGCGACGTGCGCGAGGACGTCGAGTCGATGCCGGGCGTCCAGCGGCTGTCGATCAGCGAGCTGATCGCCGAGGCCGACGAGGTGCACGAGGCCGGGGTCGGAACGGTGCTTCTGTTCGGGATCCCGGCGGGCAAGGACGCGGCCGGCAGTGGCGCCTACGACGAGGAGGGGATCGTGCAGATGGCGATCCGGGCGCTGAAGGAATCCGACCCGGACCTGAACGTGATCGCCGACACCTGCCTCTGCGCCTACACCTCGCACGGGCACTGCGGCTACCTGCGCGAGGACGGCACCGTGGACAACGACATCTCGCTCGAGCTGCTGGCCAAGGCGGCCGTCTCGCAGGCCGCCGCCGGCGCCGACGCGGTCGCCCCCTCGGACATGATGGACGGCCGCGTGGCGGCGATCCGGGGCCAGCTCGACGGCGAGGGGCACACGGAGATGCCGATCGTCTCCTACTCGGCGAAGTACGCCTCCGCCTTCTACGGCCCCTTCCGCGACGCCGCCGACTCGGCCCCGGCGAGCGGCGACCGCCGCGGCTACCAGCTCGATCCCGCGAACGCGGACGAGGCCGTGCGCGAGGCGCGGCTCGACCTGGACGAGGGCGCCGACATGCTGATGGTGAAGCCGGCGCTGCCCTACCTGGACGTCGTCCGCCGGGTCAAGGAGGCGACCGCGGCGCCGCTCGCCGCCTACCAGGTCTCGGGCGAGTACTCGATGCTGAAAGCGGCGGCCGGGCGGGGCTGGCTCGAGGAGCGCGCCGCCGCCCTCGAGTCGCTGACCGCGATCCGGCGGGCCGGGGCGGACGCGATCGTCACCTACTTCGCCAAGCAGGCGGCCGGGTGGCTGGGCTGAGCTGAGCCCCGTCCGGGGACGCCGGCCTGCCCGGGAGATCTCCCAATGAGCGGCGAATGAGCGGCGAATGAGCGGCGTCCGCGACCAGCGCTCCCGTGAGCTGCACGCGCGCGCCCGGGAGCTGATGCCGGGCGGCGTCAACTCCCCGGCCCGGGCGCTCGCCGCGATCGGCCGCGACCCGATCTACATCGCCTCGGGGTCGGGCTGCGAGATCGCCGACGCCGACGGCAACCGCTACGTCGACTGGGTCTGCTCCTGGGGCCCGCTGATCCTCGGCCACGCCGACCCGGAGGTGGTCGCCGCGGTGAGCGAAGCCGCGGCTCGCGGGACCTCGTTCGGCGCCGCGACCGAGCAGGAGCTGGAGCTGGCCGCGGAGGTCGTTGCGCGCTTCGCCCCGGTGGAGATGGTGCGCATGGTCAGCTCCGGGACCGAGGCGACGATGAGCGCGATCCGGCTCGCCCGCGCGGTGAGCGGCCGCGAGCGCCTGGTCAAGTTCGCCGGCGCCTACCACGGGCACGTCGACGGGCTGCTGGCCGACGCCGGCTCGGGCCTCGCCACGCAGGGCATCCCGGCCAGCCCCGGCGTCCCGGCGGCGCAGGCCGCGGCGACCACGGTCGTGCCGTGGAACGACTTCGAGGCGGCCGAGCGGGCCGTGCTGGGCGGGCCCGGCGGCGAGGGAGCCGGGCCCCCGGCGGCGATCATCTGCGAGCCGCTGCCCGCCAACATGGGCCTGATCCCGCCCGCGCCCGGCTTCCTCGCTCGCCTGCGCGAGCTCGCCGACGAGGCGGGGGCGCTGCTGATCTGCGACGAGGTGATCAGCGGCTTCCGCGTCGCCCGCGGCGGCGCCCAGGAGCTGCTCGGCGTGCGCGCCGACCTGACGGTGATGGGGAAGGTGCTCGGCGGCGGGCTGCCGGCCGCGGCCTACGGCGGCCCGCGCGAGCTGCTCGAGCGGGTGGCCCCGGCGGGCGACGTCTACCAGGCGGGAACGCTCGCGGGCAACCCGCTCGCCACCGCCGCGGGCCTCGCCACGCTGCGGCGCCTCGATGCCGCCGCCTACGAGCGGCTCGGGGAGCTGACCGACCGGCTCGCCGCCGGGCTGACCGGGGCCATCGCCGCCGCCGGGGCCGGGGAGGACGGGACGCCGCGCGCCTGCGTGCGCTCGGCGCCGGGGCTGCTCACCCTCTTCATCGCCTCCGAGCCGCCGGGGGACTTCGCCGCGGCCCAGCGCAGCGACGCGGCCGCCTACGGGCGCTTCTGCCGCGCCATGCTCGCCCGCGGCGTCTACCCGCCGCCGTCGCAGTTCGAGGCCTGGTTCGTGTCCCTGGCGCACGACGAGGCCGCGATCGACCGCACCTGCGAGGCGGCCGCCGAGGCGCTCGCGTCGATCTGACCGGCCTCGATGCCGAGCAGCTTCGCCGGGCGCGGCGCTTTCCAACCCCGAGCATCCCCGGCGGCCCGCTCGCGGCCGGGCGCTGCCGGCGACCGGTCGGCGACATCGAATGATCGGCGGCGGGCGGCCGCGTATCCTGCGTGCCCCCGATGACGGCTGCCGGACAACCTGAGGCGCCCGCCCACGAGACGCCCTCGGGCCGGGCGGGGGACGGGACCGGCGCCGAGCCCGCGCCGGAGCGCGTGTTGCACGCGCTGGCGGCCGAGCTGCGCGCCGAGGGCCGCGTGATCGAGGCTCACGTCGCCGAGCCGCCCGAGCAGCCCGCGCTCGGGCTGCTCGCCGCCGCCGGCCCGCGCTGCGCCGCCCATCCGGGCGCCTACGCCCTGGTCGTGGAGGCGGTCCGCGAGGGCTACCTCTGCCACTACGGCGAGCCGCGGCTGCTCGCCGCCCCCGACGCCGATCTGCGGCTGCTGATCGGCGATCACCTCTACGCGCGCGGGATCGAGCGTCTCGCCGGCCTGGGTGACCCGCTCGCGGTCCGCGAGCTCGCCGACCTGATCTCGCTCGCGGCCCGGGTCGACGCGGCGCCCGGGGGCCGGGATCAGGCATTCGAGGCGGCCTGGCTGTCCACGGTCGTCGTGATCGCCGCCGGGCCCCACCCCGGGCACGGGCCGGGCAAGGAGCGCCTCAGCGACTCGGGAGACGCTCTGCCGCTTTGGAATGCGACCCGGGAGGCGGCCGCGAAGGCGGGGCTGTCCGAGACCCTGATGTCGGCCGCCAAACAAGTAGGATTCTCGGCCGTTCACCTTGGCTGAGTCAGGCACAGACCAGAGCACCGCCCCCGAGCAGGGCACCCAGGACGCGCTTCCGGAGATGAAGCCGGTCGCCTATTTCGAGGGCGAGTCGATGACGCGGCGCAAGGCCTTCGCGGTCGCCGGCCAGGCGCTCGGCGGGGTCGCCGGAGCCGCGATCGTGCTCCCCGCGCTGGGCTTCGCGGTGGCCCCGATCTTCGACCGCCCGGACGAGGAATGGCAGGCCGTCGGGACGGTGGACGACTTCGTCCCCGAGACCTACAAGCCGCGCGTGATCACGATCGTCGAGGGCATCGGCGAGGCCGGCAAGTCGACCGTGTACGTGCGCCGCGGCAGCTCCGATCTGGACGAGGACCCGAACTCGGTGGTGGCGATCTCGACCCGCTGCGCGCACCTCGGCTGCCCGGTCCGCTTCGTCGAGGCCGCCGGCAACTTCATCTGCCCCTGCCACGGCGGCGTCTACGGGTTCCAGGGCGAGGTCATCGGCGGCCCCCCGGTGCGGCCGCTGGATCGCTTCCAGACCCGGATCGCCGGCGACAAGGTCGAGATCGGCCCCCGCTACAGCGTCACCTCCCAGCTCGAGCCGGTCCGCGCCCGGGACCCGGGCGAGTTCACCGGGGGCGTCTGGGAATACCTCTACCCGCCGCGGCCCTCGACGGCCCCGGCACCGTAGGCCGGTCGCGCGATGAGCCGCCTGGAGAAGCTTCTGCCGCCGCCGCTGCGGCGCCCCCCGGGACCGGGGCACACGCCCGTGAACGGCGCCGCGCCCGGCGCGGAGAGCGCCGAGCGCGTCCGCGAGGGCCGCACCGACGAGCCCGTGCGCCGCGCGGGCGACCGCGCCAAGGACGCGCCCGCGGACCTGGTCGGCTGGGTCGACGAGCGGATGGGGGCATCGGGCTTTCTGACCGCGATGCTGATCCGCAAGGTCCCGAAGGGGACGAACTGGTTCTACACCCTCGGATCGGCGACGCTGTTCGCCTTCGTCGTGCAGGCCGTGACCGGCGTCTTTTTGGCGATGTACTACACGCCGTCCCCGGTCGAGGCCTACGCCTCGATCACGCACCTCACCAACGAGGTCTTCCTCGGGGAGTTCGTGCGCGGCATGCACAAGTGGGGCGCCTCGATAATGGTGATCCTGGTCTTCGTGCACATGGCGCGGACCTTCTTCTTCGGCGCCTACAAGTACCCGCGCGAGCTCAACTGGGTGATCGGCGTCGTGCTGTTGATCCTGACCATGGTGATGGGCTTCACCGGCTACCTGCTGCCCTTCGACCAGCGCTCCTACTGGGCGACGATCGTGGGCGTGAACATCAACGGCACCGGCCCGATCGTCGGCCCCTACCTCTCCGACTTCCTGCGCGCCGGGCCCGAGTTCGGGGCCACGACCCTGTCCCGCTTCTACGCGATCCACATGCTGCTCGTGCCGGGCGCGATCATCGCCCTGATCGGCGCCCATCTGTATCTGGTCGTGAAGCTCGGCACGACCGCGCCGCCGTGGATGCGCGCCGAGCGCAAGCCGAAGGCGGCGCGCTCGAAGCCGGTCGACGCGGGCACCGGCGAGACCGGCAACGGGGAGGTGAGCCCGTGAACCGCCAGGAGAAGGAGGAGTACCTCCGCGAGTACGAGGTGATGAAGAAGAAGGGCAAGCCCTTCTTCCCGTACGCGATCATGAAGGACTCGACGATGGCGGTGATCGTCGTCGCCCTGATCGCCTTCATGTCGCTGTATCTGGGCGCTGAGCAGGGACCGCGCGCCGACCCGACCACGACCACCTACGTGCCGCGACCGGAGTGGTACTTCTTCTTCCTCTTCGAGCTGCTGCGGATCATCAAGCCGCCCGAGCTGGTCCCGATCGCGACGATCGGCATCCCGACGATCGCGATGGTGCTGCTGCTCCTGCTGCCCTTCTACGACCGCAACCCGGAGCGCAACCCGCTCAAGCGGCCGATCGCGACCACCGCGGGAGTGCTGACCATCGCCTCGATGGCGTTTCTGACCTTCCTCGGCGCCAACGCCGGCTCGCCGACCCAGATCGACATCGAGGTGGCGCCCGAGTACGAGGCCGGCAAGCTGGTGGCGGCGGAATCCGGCTGCCTGGCGTGCCACGCCTTCGCCCACAACGGCAACCACGGCCCCGGCCCCGAGCTGACCGCGATCGGGACCCGCCTCAACCCGGCGGCGATCGCCCGCTCGCTGATCATCGGGCCCGGGATCATGCCCTCGTACGCGACCATGGAGCAGGACGATCCGGGCAAGTTCCGCGACCTGGTCAACTTCCTCGGCTCGCTGACGGGGGATGAGCCGGTCACCTCCGGCGGCTCGGAGCCGGCCGGTGAGGCGCAGACGTCCGGCGGCGGGACGGAAGCCGGCGGCGAGTCCTCCGGCGCAGCGGGCGGGAGCCCGTCCCCCGGGTCCGGCGCGGACGGCGGCTGACCGCGGCGCCGATCGAGCCGGCGCTCACCGAGCAGATCGCGCTCCCGACGCCCGATGCCGAGCCCTGAGAGCAAGCCCTCCCGCCCCTCGGACCGGTTCGCCGGCGAGGTCCGGGGCATGTTCGACCGGATCGCGGGCGTCTACGACCTGATGAACTCGGCGATGACCGCCGGGCTGCACCATCGCTGGCGCGCGCAGGCCGCCGACCGGGCCGGGCTGCGGCCCGGCGACGCGGCGCTCGACGTCTGCTGCGGGACCGGCGATCTGGCGCTCGAGCTGGCCCGGCGCGTGGGCTCGAGCGGCCGCGTCGTCGGCTGCGACTTCTCCGAGCGGATGCTCGACCTGGCCCGAGCCAAGGCGGCGGCGCGGGAGCAGGACGCGACGGAGGGCGGCGCCCGGCCGCGCTTCGAGTGGGCCGACGCGCTCGAGCTCCCCTACGACGACGGCAGCTTCGACGCGGCCACGGTCGGCTTCGGCGTGCGCAACCTGGCCGACCTCCCGCGCGGGGTCGCGGAGCTGGCCCGCGTGGTCAAGCCGGGCGGGCGGGTGGTGATCCTCGAGATCACCCAGCCGGTGCGCCCGCCGCTGTCGACCTTCTTCTCGCTCTGGTTCGACCGCCTCGTGCCCGCGATCGGGACCCTGGCCGGCGACCGCGCCGCCTACAGCTACCTGCCCGAGTCGGTGAAGCGCTTCCCGCCGCCGCCGGCGCTGGCCGAGCTCATGCACGGCGCCGGCCTGGAGCGGATCCGCTGGACCGTCCTCGCCGGCGGCATCATCGCGATCCACTCCGGGACGCGCGCGCCGGGGCGATGAGTCGCTCGCGGCCCGAGCCCGTCACCGAGGTCATCGACCGCGCGTCGCCCTGGCTGCCCACCCGGATGGCCGAGGTCGAGCGCCGGCTCGAGGAGACGGTTGAGGGGTGGGGCCCCGAGCTCGGTGCCGACGCGGGCGAGACGCTGGCCGCGGGCGGCAAGCGGATGCGTCCCCTGCTGGTCCTGCTCTGCGCCGGCCCGGGGGCGGGGCTGGACGCGGTCCGCGCGGCGACCGCGATCGAGCTCGTCCACATGGCGACCCTCGTCCACGACGACGTCCTCGACGCCGCGCCGCTGCGCCGCGGGCTGCCGACCGTCGTCGCCAGCTCGGGCCGCGACCGGGCGGTGGCGACGGGCGATCTGCTTTTCTCCCGCGCTTTCGGCGTGCTCGCGGCGCCGGACGCGCCCGAGCCCGGGGTCTCGCGGCAGGTGCGCCTGCTCGCGCACGCCTCGGTGGCGCTGGCGCGCGGCGAGCTCGCCCAGCGCCAGGACGCCTTCGACCCCTCGATCTCGATCGAGCGCTACGCCCTGCGCTGCGGGCTCAAGACCGCCTCGCTGTTCGAGTGCGCGTGCGTGATCGGGGCCGACCGCTCCCCGGCCGACGAGGCCGCGCTGATCGCCTTCGGGCGCGAGATCGGGCTCGCCTTCCAGCTCCTGGACGACGTCCTCGACGTGGTCGGCCCGGCGCAGCGGACCGGGAAGGCGCGCGGCACCGACCTGCTCGACGGCACCGTGACGCTGCCCTTCATCCTCGCCCGCGAGCTCGACCCGGGCCTGGCCGAGCTCGACCTGCGCGCGCTCGACGCCGCCGGGGCGGAGCGGGCGTGCGAGCGGATCGCGGCGACCGGCGCGCCCGATCGCGTCCGCGAGCAGGCCCGCGACAGGGTCGGCGCAGCGAAGGCCGAGCTGCGCCGCTCGCCGATCGGGGAGGCCGAGCGCGGCCTGCTCGAGCTGGTCGCCGACGGGGTCGTCGAGCGCTACAGCTGAGCTAGAAGTCCTCGGGGAAGATGCGGTCGTCGCCGAGCGCGACCCCGAAGCGGGAGAGCGCGTCCTCCATGTTCGAGCGCTCGAGGATCCGCAGGTCGTCGACGATCGCGTCGGTGCCGTCGTTCAGCTCCCGGTCGTAGGCGTCGAGCAGGCGCTGCTCGAAGCGGCCCGCGTGCCTCCACTCGCACTCCGGGCAACGCAGCTCGACCCGCCAGTGCGCCGGGCCGGCCGGGGTCCACTCCAGGGGCTGAACCAGCGTCGAGGAGCACGCCGGGCAGACGTGCAGGCCCGCCGCACAGGGGGGCGCCTCGCCGGCGCCGAGATCGGGAAGGTGGCGATCCGAGGGGCTCTCCATCGCGGTCCATATCGGCACGGCCGGCCCACCGCGCGCCGATCCCGGCTCCGCCCTGGACGAATGTCCAGTCCCCTGGGCGGGCCCGCTCGGGCCCGCCGGCGCCCGCCGCTCAGGCCCGCTGCGCGGCCAATAGACTGGCCGGGCGATGGTGCTCAGCGACCGCACGATCCGGGCCGAGATCGAGGCCGGGCGGATCACGTTCGACCCCTTCGACCCGGGCCTCGTCCAGCCCTCGAGCGTCGACATGCGCGTCGACCGCCGCTTCCGCGTCTTCAACAACGCCCGGCATCCATATATAGACGTGCGGCAGCCGATGGAGGATCTGACGGAGCTGGTCACGGTGCCCGAGGACGAGCCGTTCATCCTGCACCCCGGCGAGTTCGTGCTCGGCCAGACGCTGGAGCGGGTCAGCCTCCCCGACGACGTCGTCGCCCGCCTGGAGGGCAAGTCGAGCCTCGGTCGCCTCGGGCTGCTGATCCACTCCACCGCCGGCTTCGTCGACGCCGGCTTCGCGGGCAACCTGACGCTGGAGCTCTCCAACGTCGCCAACCTGCCGATCACGATCTACTACGGGATGCCGGTCGGCCAGATCTCGTTCATGCGCATGGACGCGCCGGTCGAGCACCCCTACGGCTCCGCGGAGACCGGCTCCAAGTATCAGGAGCAGGACGAGCCGACGGCGAGCCGCTACTACCTCAACTTCCGCGACTGAGCGGAATGCGGCGCGCCGAAGTGGGGCGCGCCGTGCCGATTTAATCCCTAGACTGTGCGCAGCGCGACTCCGGGGAGGGCCGCGTGTTCAGGATTTGCGGCCGTCCGGCCGCGCATGACCGGAGGAGAACCAATGACTCGCAGTTCGATCGTCCGCATCGTGGTCGCGGTGCTCGCCCTTGCCCTGTTCTCGCTGCCCGCGCACGCGGCGGCCACGCAGGACCAGCCGCAGCCCGCCGCGGCCAAGAAGAAGGGCAAGAAGGGCAAGGGGAAGAAGGCCAAGCGGAAGCGCAACCGGACGTTCGTCGTCTGCAAGCACGGCTGCAAGTACCGGACGATCCAGCAGGCGGTCAACAAGTCGGGCCGCAAGGCGACGATCAAGGTCCGCCCCGGCACCTACCGCGAGGGCGTGATCGTCCGCGGCAAGCGCCACAACGGGCTCACGATCATGGGCACGCGGAAGAACCCGCGCAAGGTGGTCCTGAACGGCAAGAACGCGAAGACCCGCGACGGCAGCCTGGCCCAGAACGGGATCGAGGGCATCAACGTCAGGAAGCTGACGATCAAGAACATGTGGGCCAAGAACTACGCGACGAACGGGTTCTTCGTCCGCGACTCCTCGCCGGCCGACGGCAAGCCGCTGAAGAAGATCAGGTGCCGGGACTTCCGGATGAAGAACCTGCTCGCCTCCTTCAACCGCTCCTACGGGATGTACGCGTTCGGTTGCATCGGCGGCCGGATCACGCACTCGACCGGGTGGGGCCACGGCGACTCGGCCTTCTACATCGGCGCCACGCCGATCCAGAAGAACCCGAAGTGGACGACGCTCGATCACCTCGACGGCCACGAGAACGTGCTCGGCTACTCCGGCACCAACTCGCGCTACGTCGACATCAAGAAGTCGGACTTCTACAACAACGGGATCGGGATCGTGCCGAACACGCTCGAGTCCGAGCCCTACATGCCGAGCTCGAACGGGAAGATCCGGAGGAACAACATCTTCTGGAACAACTTCAACTACTTCCTGCCCAACTCGCGCGTGAAGACGGTCTCCAACGGGATCGGCGAGATCGGCGGGATGAGGATCCAGTTCCCGACCGGCACCGGAATCGTGCTGCTCGGCTCGCAGGGCTGGACGATCAGAAACAACGAGATCTTCGGCAACTTCATGTGGGGGGTCGCCACGGTCTCCAACCCGCTGATCGAGAACGACGTCGCGATGAGCAAGGACAACCGCATCGTCGACAACGCGATGGGGCGTGACGGGACCGACGAGAACGGCTGGGACTTCTTCGCCGACGGCTCGGGCGAGGGCAACTGCTTCTCCGGCAACACCGGGAGCGGGCCGACCTTCGACCCGAGCGGCACGGCGACGAACGACTTCCTGTACCCGGAGTGCCCGGCGCCGCCGAGCTCCGGGACCGGGACGTCGATCGGCGACCCGCAGCAGTTCGCGCAGATCGTCAACTACGCCGCCACCGATCCGTCGGAGAACCAGGAGTGCCATTGGAAGAAGCACTCGCATCCGAAGTTCAAGAAGTACAAGCCGCTGGCGGTCACGCCCGGCCCGGAGTGCCCGTTCTGATGCGGCGCGCCGGCCTGACCCTCGCCGCGCTGCTGCTCGCTGCCGCGGTCGCGGTTCCCGCACTGGGAACCGCGGCCCCGCAGCAGAACGATCAGCAGCAGCTGGCGGCGAAGGGCAAGAAGTTCTGCCAGAAGAAGCGCAACAAGCACAAGCCGCGCTGCCGCAAGCGGGCCAAGAAGGTGCCGCGGGTCCGGGTGGCCGACGACTACTACGCGCCGACCACCGTCAGGATCAGGCGGGGCGGCAAGGTCAAGTTCAAGTGGGCGCGGTCGAACCTCAACCCGCACAACGTGACCCTGAAGCGGGGCCCAAAGAAGCTGACCAGGAGGCAGAAGCGCAAGCTGCGCTCCCGAACCGGCTCCTACGGGATCAAGTTCAACCCGAAGTTCAAGCGCCGCGGCACCTACAAGTTCTACTGCACGCTCCATCCGGGGACGATGCAGATGACCGTGAAGGTGAGGAAGTGACGGCCGGGGCGGCCGCCTGAGCGCAGGAGGGTACGGATGAGGCCGATCGGCAGGCGGGAGCTGGTCGCCGACGCGGGCGGGCTGTTGCTCTGCACGCTGGCGGGCAAGGAGGTCCTGCTCAACAAGCAGGCCGACGTCGAGCAGCTCGCATCGGGCATCGAGGTGCCGCCGAAGGTCCGCGCGGCGCAGCGCCGGCGTGCCCGGGACCCGCAGGCCGCCGCGGCCGAGCCGCGGACGGTGCTCGCCGCGGCGGGCGCGAAGACGCGCGAGTACTGGATCAGGGCCGAGCCGGTGCGCTGGGACATCGTCCCCCGCGGTCGCGATCAGATGATGGGGCGCAAGGTGCGGGGCCGGACGCGCTTCGATGCCTACGCCTACCGGCAGTACAGCGCCAACTTCGGCAAGCCGCTCGGCCCGGCCCAGATCCCCGGGCCCCTGATCGAGGCCGAGGTGGGCGAGAAGGTGATCGTCCACTTCCAGAACAAGCTGCGCACGCCGGTCACGATGCACCCGCACGGGATCCAGTACTCGGACGACATGGACGGCTCCTACAAGGGCCGCTGGACCGACCCCGGCGGCTTCGTGCAGCGCAACGAGAGGGTCGACTACGTCTGGGAGGCGATCCCCGAGAGCGAGGGGGCGTGGATCTACCACGACCACGGCCCGATGGATCCCCTGCCCGTCTACAAGGGACTCTTCGGGCCCCTGATCGTCCGCGACCCGGGCAAGCCGCGCCCCGACCGCGAGCACTTCGTCGGCTTCCACTCCTTCCAGCCCGTCGCGACCGGGATGCGGCGCCCGTTCTGGTGCATCAACGGGCGCTCCTACGCCGGCAGCACCCCGAACCTGCACGCGCGCGTCGGCCAGGACGTCGCCTTCCACGTCTACGCGCTCGACAACGACTTCCACACCTTCCACCTGCACGGTCACCGCTGGAAGGACGCCGACGGCACCAACGTCGACAACTTCACCCTCGGCCCCGCCGACAGCAAGTCGTTCCGCTTCGTCGAGGACAACCCCGGTCGCTGGTTCTACCACTGCCACGTGTTCAGCCACCTGCATCAGGGGATGAACGGTTGGTACATCGTCAAGTAGGGCTCCCCCGGCCGCGCACGGCGCTCCTCCTCGCAGCTCTCGCCACGCTCCTGCCGGCTGCCCTCGCGGCCCCGTCCGCCGACGCCGCGAACCGGCGCATCTCGCTCAGCAACTACAGCTGGTCCGCGACGCCGGTCCACGTCGACCTGGGCGAGCACGTGACCTGGTACTGGATCGGCCCCGACCTCATGCACTCGATCACCGGCGTCTCCCCGAACGCGGTCCAGTGGGACTCCGACCCGCAGACGAACCAGCCCCAGCATCGGCTCGGCGACACCTACCAGGTGAGCTTCGACAAGCCGGGCGTCTACGAGTTCCGCTGCAAGCTGCACTCGCTCGTGCGCGGCGAGGTGGTCGTCTCCGATCGGCCCGGCGACCCGAACGCGGAGCCGGACCCGGTCCCGCGCAGCGCCGTGGACGTGACGCCGCCGCGGATGCGGCAGGTACGGCTCAAGCGCCGCGTCCTGGGGCGCAAGGGCACGAGCCTCGGGTTCACGCTCAACGAGCGCGGGCGCATCGACGCCGAGTACTGGCGCTACAAGCCGAAGAAGCGGCGGCGCGGCGGCCGGATCCGCTGGAGCAAGCGCAAGCGCTTTCAGGGCTGGGCGGCCTGGAAGGCCCACGTGGGCTACAACCACGTCCGCTTCGGCACGCGCCGCAAGCACTTCCGGCCCCGGCCCGGGCGCTACGTCGCCGAGCTGCGGGCCACCGACCGCGCAAACAACACTTCACGGCCGAAGCGGGTCCGGTTCACGATCAGAAGGCGCTGAGCAGCCGTGGCCCTGGCGCCGCGTCGCGCTACCATTGGCCGATGCCCGGGAATATCGGCCTGCCCGAGATCATCCTGGTCCTGATCATCGCCCTGGTGATCTTCGGGCCCAAGCGCCTGCCTGAGCTCGGCCGCTCGCTGGGCAACGGCCTGCGCGAGTTCAAGTCGTCGATCACCGGGGAGGGGCGCGATGACGACGAGGACGAGCCCCCGCGGCAGATCGAGAACGGGATCGAGGAGCCGATCACGACCGGGGCGCCGAAGTCGCGCGAGGAAGGCGAGCCGGTCGCCGGCGCCGCCGCGCCGCGGTCGCCCGGCGAGCGCTCCCCGGGCGACGCGGACGAGAACGCCTCCTGAGGCGCCGGGCGGCGCTCCGGGGCCGGTAGCGTAAGCCCGCTTTGGCGCGGATCAGGGCAGCCAGCTTCGACGATCGCCTGACGCTGGTCGAGCATCTCGACGAGCTGCGCACGCGGCTGATCCTCTGCGGGGTGGCGCTGCTCGTCGCCGCGGGCGTCTGCTTCTGGCAGAACAACCTGCTGATCGAGATCGCCAACGCGCCGCTGCCCGAAGGCCTCGAGCCGCTCACCTTCTCGCCCACCGAGCCGTTCATGACGACGCTGACCTTGGTCGTCTACGCGGCGCTCGTGATCACCCTGCCGCTGCTGCTGCACCAGCTCTACGCCTTCATCATCCCGGCGCTGACGCCGCGCGAGCGGCGGACCGCGACGCCGCTGCTGCTCATGGTCCCGCTCCTCTTCATCGCCGGGGCGGTCTTCGCCTACTTCGTCGTCATCCCGGCGGCGCTCAAGTTCCTGCTCAACTTCAACGACCAGCAGTTCAACATCCAGATCAGGGCCCGGGACTACTACGGCTTCTTCGCCCTCGCCCTCGCCTCGGTCGGGGCCCTGTTTCAGATCCCGGTCGGGATCCTCGCCGTGACCAGGCTCGGGCTGGTCACCCCACAGCAGCTCGCGCACAACCGGCGCTACGCGATCCTGATCATCGCCGTGCTGGCGATGCTCCTGCCCGGCACGGACCCGATCACGATGATCATCTCGATGGCCCCGCTGGTGCTGCTGTTCGAGCTCAGCCTGTTGCTCGCGCGCTGGCTCGGGACGCCGGACGCGGGAGCCGGGGAGGCCGTGATCAAGCCGCCGGAGGCCCGGGGAGCCGGCGACGCCGGCGGTGATGTCCGCCCGCCGGGCTCGACCATCTAGGCTTCGGGGCCATGCTGTTCGATCTCCGTGGCAAGCGGAAGCGCGTGATCCAGGTCATCTACGTCGGCCTCGCCCTGCTCATGGGCGTCGGCCTCGTCGGCCTGGGCATCGGTGGCGACGCCAGCGGCGGCATCTTCGACGCGCTCGGGATCGGCAGCAGCGGCACGCAGCAGAGCGATCCCGCCTACGACCGCCAGATCGAAGAGGCGGAGGCGACGCTGGCGGAGAACCCGAAGGACCAGCGCGCGCTGCTGAAGCTCGCCCGGACCCACTTCCTCGCCGCGCAGACCGCGCTCGAGACCGACGATCAGGGGCAGCCGGTCCTGAACGAGGACGCGCTCGCCGAGTACAGGGCCGCGGGCGAGGCCTGGGAGCGATACCTGGCTACGGATCCCAAGAAGCCCGACGACGGCGTCGCGACGTTGATGATGCGCGCCTACTCGACGATCGCCGGGACCGACACGGCCCGCGTCGCCACCGACCTCGAGCAGGCCTACAAGGCGGCGCGGATCGTCGCCGAGGCGCGGCCCAGCGTCGGCTCCTACACCCAGCTCGCCGTCTACGCCTACCTGGCGAACCAGGCCAAGGCCGGCGAGGAGGCCGAGCGGAAGGCGCTCGCGGAGGCCGACTCCGGCAACCGGGCGCAGGTCAAGTCCCAGATCGACCAGGCGAAGAAGCAGGGCAAGTCGATCGCCAAGCAGCTCGAGGCGGATGCGCCGGACAAGTCGGAGCTGCAGAACCCGCTCGGCGGCGCGGCGCCCGGCGCGGCGGCGCCGGCCCCCTGAATCGCCGGCATCGGCGGCCGCTTCACGGCTCGCGGCCGGACCGCCCGCTCGCTAGCATTCCCGGCCCCGGGCCATTAGCTCAGCTGGTAGAGCAGGAGACTCTTAATCTCAAGGTCGCAGGTTCGATCCCTGCATGGCCCATGT
>CAZARJ010000017.1:0-4284 GCA_964487515.1 uncultured Conexibacteraceae bacterium
CGGGGAGCTGGAGATCCGCGAGGACCAGTACCAGGCCTTCGTGAGCGGCCGCAGCATCGAGCTGACGCGGCGCGAGTTCGAGCTCCTCCGGGCCCTCGTCGACGCCGCCGGGACCGTCCTCGAGCGGGACGAGATCTACCGCCGGGTCTGGGGCTACGAGATGGCGCACGGTGACCGCTCCGTGGACGTGTTCGTGCGCAAGCTGCGCTCGAAGATCGAGCGGCGCTCGCCGCAGTGGACCTACATCCACACCCACTTCGGGGTCGGCTACCGCTTCCAGCCCCAGGGGCCGGATGAGGCCGGCGCGGATCCCGATCGGGACCCGGAAGGGCGTTCACAACCTCTTCACAGGCTGAGCACAAGCCCGTAACAAGGGGCGGCTCCGGCGCTGGCACGCTGGCGGTGCCACTGAGAGAAGCCACCGCGCGGCGGCGGCCCGGTCTCGGTGGGTTTCGTCCACCGATGCGAAGGAGCAAGATCAAGTGAAGTCCCGACTGCGGTCCCAAGCGCGGTCTTTCGGGCCGCTCGCGACCGTCGCGGCAATCGGCCTGCTCGCCCTCGGCGTCGCGGCCTGTGGGGAGAGTGACTCCACCGCCGCCGACGGTGGCGACGTAGCCACCGAGCTCTCCGGCGAGATCGCGGGCGCCGGAGCCAGCTCGCAGGAAGCCGCGCAGGAGGCGTGGATCGCCGGCCTGCTGGATGCCAACCCCGACCTGACCATCTCCTACGACCCGATCGGCTCGGGCGGCGGGCGCGAGCAGTTCGCGGCCGGCGGCACCGAGTACGGCGGCACCGACTCCGCGTTCGAAGGCGAGGAGCTGGCGGCCGCCAAGGAGCGTTGCGGACCCGGCGAGCTGATCCAGATCCCGGTCTACGTGTCGCCGATCGCGATCATCTACAACGTCGCGGGAGTCGACTCGCTGCAGCTCGACGCGGCGACCCTGGCGCGGATCTTCGACCAGAAGATCACGACCTGGAACGACCCGGCGATCGCTGAGCTGAACCCCGACGCCGAGCTGCCGGACACGCGGATCACCCCGGTGAACCGCTCCGACGAGTCGGGCACGACCGAGAACTTCGTCGACTACCTCTCGCAGGCGGCAGCGAAGGACTGGCCGCACGAGGTCGACGGCAACTGGCCGGTCAAGGGCGGTGAGGCCGCTCAGGGCACCTCGGGCGTGGTCGACGCGGTCAAGTCCGGTGACGGCACGATCGGCTACGCCGACGCGAGCCAGGCCGGCGACCTCGGCGTCGCCACGGTGAAGGTCGGCGAGGAGCTCGTCGGGCCGACGCCGGAAGCGGCGGCGGCGATCGTCGAGAACTCGCCGGAGAGCAAGGACGGAGGCCAGTACGTCTTCGCCTACGAGCTCGATCGCAAGACCGACGCCTCCGGCACCTACCCGATCGTCCTCGTCTCCTACGAGATGGCCTGCACGGCCTACGACGACGAGGGCACGGCCGAGATCGTCAAGGGCCTGATGGACTACATCATCAGCCCCGAGGGCCAGGACGCCGCGGCGGCGAACGCCGGGTCGGCCCCGATCTCGGACTCGATCCGCGAGCGGATCCAGCCGGCGGTCGATGCGATCGGCGGCTGACGCGATCGGCCCGGGCCCGCGGAGCTCCCCGCGCGGGGGCTCCGCGCGGGCCTTGCTCGGCGCGAGCTCCGGCGCGGGGCGGCTCGGGGACCGGGCTTTCTCGGGCCTGGCCCGGGCCGCCGGCATCGGCATCCTCGGCCTGCTGGCCGGGGTCGCGATCTTCCTCCTCGTCGAGGCCTGGCCCGCCGTCACCGCCAGCCCGGCGGAGCTGCCGCAGGGCGAGGGCCTCGTCTCCTATATCGCGCCGCTCGCCTTCGGCACCGTGCTGGCGGCCACGATCGCGGTCATCCTCGCGGTCCCGATGGCAGTCGCCGTCGCCCTCTTCATCAGCCACATCGCCCCGCCCCGGCTCGCCCAGCCGCTCGGCTACCTGGTCGACCTGCTGGCCGCGATCCCGAGCATCGTCTACGGGCTCTGGGGCATCGCGGTCCTCGGCCCCGCCTCGGTCCCGATCGCCGAGTGGCTGCAGGGCTCGCTCGGCTTTCTCCCCTTCTTCGCCGGCCCCGCGTCGGCCACCGGCCGCACGATGCTGATCGCCGGGGTCGTGCTCGCGATCATGATCCTGCCGATCATCACCGCCGTCGTCCGCGAGGTGCTGAGCCAGGTCCCGCGCAAGCTCCAGGAGGGCGCCCTGGCGCTCGGCGCGACGCGCTGGGAGATGATCCGCATGACCGTGCTGCCGTTCGGGCGCTCGGCGATCATCAGCGGCTCGATGCTCGGCCTCGGCCGGGCGCTCGGGGAGACGATGGCGGTGACGATCATCCTCTCCGTCTCCGGCGCGGTCACCTTCAACCTGATCAGCTCCGGAAACCCCTCCACGATCGCCGCCAACATCGCGCTCGACTTCCCCGAGTCCTCCGGCGTCGCGATCAACACGCTGATCGCCTCCGGCCTGGTCCTGTTCGCGATCACCCTCGCCGTCAACATGGCCGCGCGCGCGGTCATCAACCGCCACCGGGTGCAGTAGCGATGCGCTCCCTGACCGCCGCCGGGGGCTCGCGCCGCGTCAAGGACCGGCTCATGACCGGGGCGATCGCGGTCGCGTTCCTGCTCGCCGTGGCGCCGCTGATCTCGCTGCTCTACACGGTGATCAGCAAGGGGATGAGCCGCTTCGACGTGGCCTTCTTCACCGAGTCCGCGCGCGGCGTGGTCGGGGCCGGCGGCGGCGCGAGCCACGCGATCGTCGGCACGCTGGTGATCACCGGCGTGGCCACGCTCGTCGCCGTCCCGATCGGGATCATGGCCGCGATCTACCTGAACGAGTACGGCGGGGACGGGCGCCTGAAGCGCGCCCTGACCTTCTTCGTCGACGTGATGACGGGCATCCCCTCGATCGTCGCCGGGCTGTTCGCCTTCGCGCTCTTCGCCCTCATCCTCGGCCCCGGGGTCCGCCTCGGCGTGATGGGCTCGGTCGCGCTCGCGGTCCTGATGATCCCGATCGTGATCCGCTCCGCCGAGGAGGTGCTGAAGATCGTCCCCGACCATCTGCGCGAGGCCTCCTACGCGCTCGGCACCCCGAAGTGGCGGACGATCGTCAAGGTCGTGCTGCCGACCGCGCTGGGCGGCCTGGTCACCGGGGTGATGCTGGCGATCGCCCGGATCATCGGCGAGACGGCGCCGCTGCTGGTCACCACCGGGGTCGTCGACTCGATCAACTCGAACCCGTTCGACGGCCGGATGCAGAACCTCGCCGTCTACGCGTTCAACGAGTACCGCAGCCCGGGCGTCCCCCCGGAGCCGTCGATCGACCGCGCCTGGGCGGCGGCGCTGGTGCTGATCCTGATCGTGATGGCGCTGAACCTGGCCGCCCGCGTCGTCTACCGCCGCTTCGGCACCGAGGTCCGCTGAGCGGGCGGGACGGGAAGCCGAGATCTGAAGGAGCAAACGAAGGGATGAAAGTGAGCACGAAGACGATGGAGCGAGTTGAGGGCGCGAGCCCGCGTGGAGCCGGGAACGGCTCCCTGAAGCGGGTGGCGGAGGCGATGCGGCGGGTCGAGGGAGCGCCCGGAGGATCGCGAACGGAGCGCCGGCGCGCCGGCCACGAGCGGGGCAACGGCGCGCGTCGCTACGACTACGAGATCGTCCGCGACGGCAAGCTCCACCCCGGCCGGGAGGACGCAATCGAGCCGGGCGGGAGCGACGGCCGGCCGCCGGACGAGCCCCCCGAGGCGGCGCGCGGGGACGGGCACGCGGCACGCTCCGCCGCCGGCATCGCGGACGAGGCCGCGCGGGGATTCGTCACCGAAGGGGTGGACCTCTTCTACGGGTCCTTCAAGGCGGTCGAGGGCGTGACCCTGGAGATCGAGCCGAACAAGGTCACCGCCCTGATCGGCTCCTCGGGCTGCGGCAAGACCACCTTCCTGCGCTCGCTGAACCGGATGCACGAGCTGACGGCGGGGGCGACGGTGAGCGGGCGCATCGCCCTCGACGGAATCGACATCTACGACCCCGGGATCGACCCGGTGGCGGTGCGCAGGAACGTCGGCATGGTCTTCCAGTCGCCGAACCCGTTCCCGACCATGTCGATCTACGAGAACGTCGCCGCCGGGCTGACGCTCAACAACCGCCGGATGAGCAAGTCCGACCGCGACGCCGTGGTCGAGCGCTCGTTGCGCGCCGCGCACCTCGGGGACGAGGTCAAGGACCGGCTCGGCAAGCCGGGCGGCGGCCTCTCCGGCGGCCCGCC
>CAZARJ010000017.1:4294-15259 GCA_964487515.1 uncultured Conexibacteraceae bacterium
CGCTCGACCCCGTCGCGACGCTGGCGATCGAGGATCTGCTCGGGGAGCTGAAGCGGCGCTTCACGATCGTGATCGTCACCCACAACCTGCAGCAGGCCGCCCGGGCCAGCGACGTGACGGCGTTCTTCAACCTCGAGCGCACCGGCGACCCGGGCCGCCTGGTCGAGATCGACGAGACGGCGACGATCTTCTCCAACCCGAGCCGCGAGGCGACCGAGGCCTACGTCAGCGGGAGGTTCGGCTGATGGACGCGCCCGGCCTCGCCACGAGGGCCCACTACCAGGAGGAGCTGGAGGAGCTGGAGGCACGCGCCCTGGGCGGGATCGATCTCGTCCTCGCGAGCCTCGCCCGCACCCTGGAGGCGGTCGACCGCTCCGACATCGAGCTGGCCGCGCTGGTGATCGCCGACGACGACCGCATCGACGGCCGCTACCTGGAGGTTCATCAGACGACCCTGACGATGCTCGCGACCCAGGCGCCCGTCGCCACCGACCTGCGCGTGATGGCGGCGCTGCTGCACACGATGAAGTCGATCGAGCGCATGGGGGACCAGTGCGTGAACATCGCCAAGCTCCTGCCCCTCGCCGGCAGCGACCCGCCCCGCGACGCGGAGCTGATCGCCAAGGTGGCCGAGATGGGGCGCCACGTGGGCGCGCTGATCGGATCCAGCCGGGAGGCGTTCGAGCGCCGCGACGTCGCCCTCGCCCGCGATCTCGCGCGCCGCGACGACGCGATCGACCGCCTCAACCGCGAGTGCTACCGGCGCGCGGTCGAGATCGGCGACGACTTCGAGCTGCGTGAGTGGGCGACGACGATGCTGCTGATCGCGCGCGCCCTGGAGCGGATGGGCGACTACGCGGTCGACGTCGGCGAGCAGGTCGCCTTCGTCGTCACCGGCCTGTTCGAGGAGTTCGACGACGCCTCCCGCCCCGGGCGCGAGGCCGCCGGCTGAGCAGCGCGGCCGCGGCGAGCGGGGCTCCCGCTGACGAACCCGACATTTTCGCTCCCTGGGACACAATTAATCGGGTTCGTGGAGCCGGGCGGGGCCGGGCGTGTGACGCCGTCCGGTCGGGCTCGCAGGTGGCCCCGGCGCTCCCGCGCGCCGCGGCCCGGCCATAATTCAGCGCCGATGCGTCACGACGCGCTCGGGTACTGGATCGCGGAGGCCGGCCTCGCCACCGAGCCGAGCCGCCCGCCGCTGCGCGAGCGGATCGACGCCGACGTGGCGATCGCCGGCGGCGGCTACACGGGCATGTGGGCGGCCTGGTGGATCAAGGCCGCGGCGCCGGAGTGGCGCGTGGTGCTGCTCGAGGCGGGGCGCTGCGGCTTCGGCCCGAGCGGCCGCAACGGCGGCTTCGTCAACGCGCTCTGGTTCAGCCTCGCGAGCCTGCGCGCGCGCTTCGGTGACGGGCCGGCGCTGGCCGTCGCCCGCGCGGCCGGCGAGTCGGTGGCGACGATCGGGCGCTGGTGCGAGGAGCAGGGGGTTGACGCCTGGTTCCGCCAGGGCGGCTGCCTGCAGGTATCGACGGCCCCCGCCTTCGACGGCGCGTGGGACGCCGCGGTGCGCGCCTGCCGCGAGCTCGATGTCGCCGAGATGGCGGTGCCGCTGACGCCCGCGGAGGTGGCCGAGCGCTGTGCCTCGCCGATCTTCCGCGCCGGGGCCCTGTATCCGCAGGCGGCGACCGTGCAGCCGGCGCGCCTCGCCGCGGGGCTGCGGGCGCGCCTGCTCGAGGCCGGGGTGGAGATCTACGAGGACAGCCGCGTGCAGGCTCACCGGGAGCTCGCCGGCGGGGATCACTTGCTGGAGACCGACGGTGGCGCGGTCCACGCCGGGTGCGCGCTGCTCACCGCGGGCGCGAGCCTGCTCCGCTTCCGGCCTCTGCGACGGGCGCTGACGGCGACCTCGAGCCACATGCTGATCACCGAGCCGGTGCCGGAGGTGCTCGCCGAGCTGGGCTGGAGCGGGGGCGAGTGCGTCCTCGACTCGCGCGCGATGGTCCACTACTTCCGCACCACCCCCGACGGGCGGATCGCGTTCGGCTGGGGCGGGGGGAGGATCGTGCGCGGGGCGCGGCTCGGCGGCCGCGCGGAGGTCGACCCGGAGATGGCCGTGCAGGTCGCGGCGCGGCTGCGGCGCTTCTTCCCCGCGCTGCGCGGCAAGCGGATCGAGCACGCCTGGGGCGGGCCGATCGACGTCTCCCCGATCCACCTGCCGATCGTGCGCAGCGTCGGGGAGCGCGCCTTCGCGGGCTTCGGCTTCACCGGCAACGGCGTCGGTCCCACCCAGATGATCGGCCGCGCCCTCGCCTCGCTGGCGCTCGGGCGCCGCGACGAGCACAGCGCGCTGGCGATCGTCGACCCGCCCCATGCCACCGTCCCCCCGGAGCCCTTCCGCCACCTCGGCGGCGCCGTGATCCGCGAGGCGATCGTGCGCAAGGAGGACGCCGAGGAGCAGGGCCGCGCCCCCGCTCCTCTGGCCCGCCTCGTGAGCACGATCCCCGAGCGAATCGGAATCCACGTCGGCCGCTGACCCGCTGGGCCGGCCCACGCCGGAATCCCGGCAAGATGCCATGCCAGCCCGGGCCGGCGGCGAGCGTGGGCCGGCGACGGGACCGCGCTGGGCCGGCCGATGCCGGAATACCGGCAAGATGCCATGCCAGCGGCATCCTCGGGGGATCCGGACGCAGGAAGACCGCTTCGGGCGTCGTAGTGTCGCGGTGCGGCGGAGGTTGAGGCCGCGTTCGCCATCGCTCGCCCGCAACTCAGGAGGATCTGAACATGGAACCCGACTCGCCCGATCTGCGCGACGCGCTCGTGAAGCTGTCGAAGCTCTGGTGGCTGTGGCTCGTCTTCGGCGTCGCCTGGACGCTGGTCGCCGTGGTGATCCTGCAGTTCGACCAGGCCTCGGTGACGACGGTCGGCGTGATCATCGGCCTGATGTTCTTCGGGACCGCGCTTCAGCAGGTCGCGATCGCGAGCATGATCGAGCGCGGGGCCTGGATCTTCTGGCTGTTCGGCGTTCTCTTCCTCGCCTGTGCGGTGATCGCGTTCATCAGCCCCCAGAACACCTTCGCCGCGATCGCCGACATCCTCGGCTTCCTGTTTCTGCTCGTCGGCATCTTCTGGATCATCCAGGCGTTCGGCGACCGCCCGCTCAACGACCTCTGGTGGGTCGGGCTGATCGGCGGCGCGCTGATGATCATCCTCGCCTTCTGGACCAGCGGCCAGTTCTTCATCGACAAGGCCTACACGCTGCTCGTCTTCGCCGGCATCTGGGCGCTCATGCAGGGCGTCACCGACATGATCCGGGCCTTCCAGATCCGCCGCCTGCGCGAGCTGGCCTGACGGTCCGTCAGGAACCGGTGGCGGGCTTGGCTTCGGGGGTCTTCCCCGAGGCGAGGGCTGAGAGGCCGCCCTCGCCGCCCTCCTGCTCGGGCTGGGTGGCAGCGAGCTGCTCGGCGCGGCGCTGCTGCCAGGTGACGAAGATCATCGCCAGCACGGTGACGGCGAAGAGGATCGTCGCCACGGTGTAGACCTCGACCGGGATGCCGCGCTGCGCGGCGCCGAAGATGTAGAGCGGGAAGGTGACCGTGGTCCCGGAGGTGAAGTTGGAGATCACGAAGTCGTCGATCGAGAGCGCGAAGGCGAGCAGCGCGGCCCCGACGAGGCCGGGCGTGAGCAGCGGCAGGGTGATCGTGCGGAAGGTGGTCAGCGGGGTCGCGCCGAGGTCGCGCGCGGCCTCCTCCAGGCGCCGGTCGAAGCCGATCAGGCGCGAGCGCACGACGATGACCACGAAGGAGATCGAGAACATGACGTGGGCGAGCAGCAGGGTGAGGAAGCCGAGCGAGAGCCCGTAGATCAGGAACATCGACAGCAGCGACGCCCCGATCACCACCTCCGGCGTCGCCATCGGGATCACGATCAGGAAGTTGGCGACCCGCCGGCCGGAGAACTTGTGCCGGACCAGGGCGAGCGCGATCATCGTGCCCAGGATCGTCGAGATCACGGTCGAGAGCGCCGCCAGCTTGAGGCTCATGACGAAGGCGTCGGTCAGCTCCTGGACGCCGAACGCGTTCGTCCAGTGATCGAGCGTGAAGCCGCTCCAGGTGTAGTTGAACTTGCCCTCGGGGTCGTTGAAGGAGAAGACGGCGATCAGGGCGATCGGGATCAGCAGGTAGGCGATCGCCAGCGCGGCCCAGATGTTGACCGCGTTGTGCTTCAGCCAGCCCCAGGCGCGGCTCACCTCGCCTCCTCCTCCTCGCCCATGAGCGCGTCGGTGCCCGCGAAGCGGATGTAGATCACGACCACGAGCATGATCACGGCCATGAGGATGAACGAGAGCGCCGCGGCGCTGGGGTAGTCACGCAGGCTCAGGTAGAGCGACTGGATCCCGTTGCCGATCATGTGCTGGTTGGTGGAGCCGAGGAAGATCGCGTTGATGTAGTCCCCGGCCGCGGGGATGAAGGTGAGCAGGGTGCCGGCGACGATCCCGGGAGCCGACAGGGGCAGGGTGACCCGGCGGAAGGCCTCGGCGCTCGAGGAGTAGAGGTCGCGCGCGGCCTCGATCAGCCGCAGGTCGATGCGCTCCAGGCTGGCGTAGATCGGCAGCACCATGAAGGGCAGGAAGTTGTAGGTGATGCCCGCGATCACGGCGACCGGGGTCGCCAGCAGCCGGTCGTCGGTGGAGGTGATGCCGAGCGTCTCGAGCAGGCTCAGCGCGCCGACGCTCTGCATGGCGCTGACCACGAAGGAGTCGTCGGAGAGGATCGTCGTCCAGGCGATCGTCCGGATCAGGTAGGTCGTGAAGAAGGGCGCGACGACCGCGAACAGGAGCACGTTCTTCCAGCGCCCGCCGCGGAAGGCGATCGCGTAGGCGAGCGGGTAGGCGATCACGAGCGCGATCAGGGTCGCGACGCCGGCGTAGATGAACGAGCGCCGGAACTGCTCGCTGTAGGCGGAGAAGGAGTCGCTGAAGTTCGACCACTCCCAGGTGAACTGGAAGCCCGTCTCCAGGGTGCCCGACTCCAGGGCCAGGCGGGCCATGAAGTAGAGCGGGATGACGAAGAACAGGACCAGCCACAGCAGCCCCGGGGTCAGCAGCCCGTATGGGACCAGGCGGCGGCGGAGGCTGCGCGCCTGCGTGTCGCCGGCCGCGCTCACCTCCGTCGCCTACCCAACGGTCATCGGGTCGTCAGCCGGTGACGACCCGCTGCCAGGCCTGCTCGACCTCCTGGACGTCCTCCGCGCTCCCGGGCGGGTCCGTCTGCGACGAGCAGTTCGCGGTGTACTCCTCGGTCGGGAAGATCAGCTCGCTCTTCGCCGCCTGAGGATCCTGCTTCTCGAGGATCGGCTTCACGTCCTGGACCGGGGAGAAGTAGTAGTTGTACTCCGCGATCTGAGCCTGATTCTCGGGCTGGTACACGTAGTTCATCCACGCGTAGGCGGCGGTCGGGTTCGGCGCCCCGACCGGGATCACCATGTTGTCCGACCACAGCGAGCAGCCCTCGGCCGGCATCACGAACTGGATGTCCGGGTTGTCGGCCTGAAGCTGGATCGCGTCGCCGGACCAGCCGATCACCGCGATCGCGTCCCCGTTCGCCATGTCGTTGGTGTAGTTGTTGCCGGTGAAGCGCCGGATCTGCCCCGACTCGGACGCCTGCGCGAGCTTGTCGATCGTGTCCAGCCAGTCCTGCTTGGTGGCATCCTCGGGCCGGATGCCGTCGGCCATCATCACGATCGGCACGGTGTCGCGCATCTCGCTGACCATCTCGACCTTGCCCTTGTACTTGGGGTCGAAGAGGTCGTTGGCGCTCTTGATGTCGGGCGCCTCGGCGGTGTTGACGACGAGGCCGGTCATGCCGCTCTGCCAGGGCAGCGAGAAGTCCCGGTTGGGGTCGAAGGCGGGGCTCGCCAGCGAGGGGACGAGGTTGTCCATCGCCGGCTGCACGGCCTCCTTGTCGAAGTCCTGGAGGTAGCCGAGGTTGCGCATCTTGTTCGCCATCCAGTCGGTGACGATCATGATGTCGCGGCCGCCCGACTCGCCCTTCTCGAGCAGCGGCTGGACCTTGCCGAAGAACTCGTTGTTGTCGTTGACGTCCTCGGTGTACTTGACCGTGATCCCGGTCTTCTTCTCGAACTCGGGGACGGTCTTGTTGTCGATGTAGAAGGGCCAGTTGGAGATCGAGAGCGTGCCGCTCGGCTCCCCCTGCGCCTCCGCGACCTGGGCGCCCGAATCGTCGGAGCCGCCTTCGATCCCGCTGTCCCCGCCGCCGCAGGCGACGAGGACGAGGGCCGCGATCAGCCCCGCCAGCGCCACCAGCAACTTCAACGTCCCGCTCTTCCCGCTGCGCTGCGTCACTTTCCCTGACTCCTTCCCTTTGGTTCAGGCGCCGGCGGCGACCGCCGCGGGCTCCCCTTCGTTGTTCGCGCCGCCCTCCGGCGACTCCGATTCGCGGACCAGGTGCACGTGCTGTGGCGACCAGCTCAGGGTGACGTCGACCCCGGCGCCGGGGAGCCGCTGGCGCTCCTCCTCGTCGGCGTTCGGGACCAGCACCGTGAGCGCCACGTCGCCCTCGAGCACGACCACGATCTGGGTGGCCGTGCCGAGGTAGGAGGAGCTGGCTACCTGGCCGTCGACCCGGGGCCGCTCGGCTGGGACCTCCTCGCCGCGGCGGTGCACGCGCAGCTTCTCGGGCCGGACGACGGCGAAGCAGCGCTCCCCGTCGGCGAGGCCGTTGCGGTCCGCCGTCACCGTGCCGCCGGCCTCGAGCTCGACCGTGGCCTGCTCGCCGCTGACCGAGCCGACCCGCGCCGGCATCAGGTTCGAGACGCCGATGAATCCGGCGACGAAGGTCGTCGCCGGGCGCTCGTAGACGTCCTCGGGCTCACCGACCTGCTCGACCACGCCGCGGTTCATGACCGCGATGCGATCGGACATCGTCAGCGCCTCCTCCTGGTCGTGGGTGACGTAGACGAAGGTGATCCCGATCTCCTCCTGGATCCGCTTGAGCTCGATCTGCAGGCCCTTGCGGAGCTTCAGATCGAGCGCGCCGAGCGGCTCGTCGAGGAGCAGCACCGCGGGCAGGTTGACGACCGCCCGGGCCAGGGCGACGCGCTGCTGCTGGCCGCCCGAGAGCTGGTTCGGCTTCCGGTGCCCCTCGTGCTCGAGGCCGACCCGCTCCAGCTCCGCCCGGACGCGGCGCTTGATCTCCGCTTTGTCGATCCGCTTGCGCTTCAGCCCGTAGGCGACGTTCTCCTCGACCGTCAGATGCGGGAACAGCGCGTAGCTCTGGAACACGGTGTTCGTGGGGCGCTTGTGGGCGGGCAGGCCGGCGACGTTCGCGCCGTCGATCAGGATCTCGCCCCCGTCGGGCTGTTCGAAGCCGGCGATCATGCGCAGGGTGGTCGTCTTCCCGCAGCCGCTCGGCCCGAGCAGCGTGAAGAACTCGCCCGGAGCGATCTCCAGCTCGATGTCGCGCACCGCGGTGAAGTCGCCGAAGCGCTTCGTCACCCCTCGCAGGTCGACGCTCGAGCGCGAACCGTCGCTTCCGGGCGGTCGCTCAACTGTCCCCGTTGCCTCCGTGTTCCCTCCTCCAGCCGTCGCCGGCTTCGTGGGCCCGCTTGGGTCGTTCCAAACTATCCCGGATCGGCCCGGCCTTGCCAATCCCCAATTCTCCTAAACCGGCGGCCGCCCGTTGTCCGGATCGTACAACGGCCTCAGTGGTCCTTGAACGAAATCTCCGTTGTGTCCGTTGAACAAAGGGGGTACCTTTGTTCAAAGCGTCGATCTCATGGGGATATCACGGAGCGCCCGTGGAGGTCGGCGAATGGGACGAGACTGGGAAGCGAGGTACCCCCGATGGCCGTTTCAACTCCCGTAGCGAAGGACCCGAGCGCGACCGGCGCCGGCCTGCAGGAGGCGGCCCGGCGGCACCTGTGGATGCACTTCTCGCGCATGGGGGGCTACGACGACGAGCACGAGATCCCGATCATCTCGCGCGGCGAGGGCCCCTACGTCTACGACGATCACGGCAAGCGCTACCTGGACGGGCTCAGCGCCCTCTTCTGCAGCAACGCCGGCCACGGCCGCGAGGCGTACGCGAAGGCGGCCGAGGCGCAGATGCGCGAGCTCGAGTTCTATACGAACTGGAGCTACGCGCACCCGCGCTCGATCGAGCTCGCCGAGCGGCTCGCCGCGCTGACCCCGGGCGATCTCAACCACGTCTTCTTCACCAACAGCGGCTCGGAGGCGGTCGAGGCCGCGATCAAGGTGGCGCGCAACTGGCATCGCGCCCACGGCAAGGGCCAGAAGCACAAGATCGTCTCGCGCGAGGTCGCCTACCACGGGACCACGATGGGCGCGCTCACCGCGACCGGCCTGACCGACCTGAAGACGCCGTTCGAGCCGACCATGCCGGGCGGGATCCACGTCCCGAACACGAACGAGTACCACTGGCCCGCCGATCGCGACCCGCTCTGGGCCGCCGAGCGGATGGCCGAGCGGATCGAGTTCGAGGGCCCGGACACGGTCGCCGCGGTGATCGTCGAGCCGCTGCAGAACGCGGGCGGCTGCATCCCGCCGCAGGAGGGCTACCTGCAGCGGGTGCGGGAGATCTGCGACGAGTACGACCTGCTGCTGATCAGCGACGAGGTGATCTGCGGCTTCGGGCGTCTCGGCCACTGGTTCGGCTGCCAGCGCTACGGCTTCCAGCCCGACATCATCACGGCCGCCAAGGCGCTCACCGGGGCCTATCTGCCGATGGGCGCGATGATCGCCTCCGAGCGGGTCTTCGAGCCGTTCGGCGAGGGCGCGGCGATGTTCGCGCACGGCTCGACCTTCGGCGGCCACCCGGTCGCCGCGGCGGTCGCGCTGGCGAACCTGGACGCCTACGAGGACGAGGACCTCTGCGGGCACGTGCTGGCCAAGGAGGGCGAGTTCCGGGCCGCGGTCGAGGAGCTGCGCGACATCCCGATCGTCGGCGACGTGCGCGGCGCGGGCTTCTTCCACGCGATCGAGCTGGTCAAGGACCGGGACAGCAAGACCGGCTTCGACGACGACGAGTCGGAGTGGCTGTTGCGCGACTTCCTCTCCGGGGCGCTGTACGAGAGCGGGCTGATCTGCCGCGCCGACGACCGCGGCGATCCCGTGATCCAGCTCGCCCCGCCGCTCGTCTGCGACACCGAGCAGTTCCGGGAGATCTCCTCGATCCTGCGCTCCGTGCTCGAGGCAGCCTGGGAGAAGGTCGCCGCCTAGGCCGGCGGCCGGGGTGGGGCGGTGCTCACCGTCCGCGAGCTGACCGACGAGCTCGGCATCGAGCCGCTCGTCGGCGCGGACGCGGCCGAGCGCCGGATCCGCTGGGTGCACATCTCCGAGCTCGAGGACCCGACGCAGTTTCTCTCCGGCAGCGAGCTGCTGCTCACCACGGGCCTCAACATCGGCACCGCGGCGGCCCAGCGCCGCCTCGTCCGGGCGCTCGCCGACCGCGACGCGGCCGGGCTCGGATTCGGGACCGGGTTCGAGCACGCCGAGGTCCCCGAGGCCCTGGTCGAGGCCTGCCGGGCCGCCGGCCTGCCGCTGTTCGAGGTCCCCTACGAGATGCCGTTCATCGCGATCACCGAGCGCGCCTTCACGCGCCTGGTCAACGACGGCTACTCCGTCCTGCAGCGCGGGATCGAGGTCCACTCCCAGCTCGAGGGCCTGGTGCTCGCCGAGCGCGGCCTGGGGGAGATCATGCGGACGATCGCCGGCGCGGTCGGCGGCGCCGCCCTGCTGCTCGACGAGCGCGGCCGCGAGGTCGTGCGCCACCCGCAGGAGCGGGGCATCTCGAAGCGCGCGGCGGCGGCGATCCGGGGCGAGGTCGCGGCGCGCGTGGACGCCGACCGCCAGGCGCCGTTCATCGCCGAGGAGGGCGATCTCGAGGGCCGGGCGGTCGCCGTCCCGGTCCCGGTCGCAGGGCGGGGCGCGCGCGGTCACTGGCTGATCGTCGCGCGGCGCTCGGGGAGGGTCGGGGATCTGGAGCGCCTGCTTGCCCGCCAGGCGGCGATGGTGATCGCCCTGGAGCTGATGCGAGAGCGCTCGGTGCGCGAGACCGAGCGGCGGCTGGCCGGCGACCTGCTCGCCGAGGCGCTGGGAGGGCGGCTCGGGGCGGCGGAGCTGCGGACGAGGATGTCACCGTTCGGGATCAGCGACCCGCTCGCCGTCCTGCTCTTCGACCTCGAGCCCGCCGCCGACGACCCCGACGTGCTCGCCGGCGCCCTGCGCGAGGCCGGCTCCCAGGCCCTGGTCGCGGTCAACGACGCCGCCGGCCGGCCGCTGCTCTGCGCGATCGTCGACCTCTCCGGGCGCGACCCGATCGGGCTCGCGCGCGCCGGCCGCCGCGCCCTCGCCGGATCCGAGGGACGCGCCGTCCGCGCCGCCGCGAGCCGGTCGGTGCCGATCGACTCGCTGCGGCGCGCCTTCCACGAGGCCCGCTGCGCGCTCGAGGCCACCGCGCTCAGCAACGGCAGCGCGCCGG
This sequence comes from uncultured Conexibacteraceae bacterium, assembly GCA_964487515.1. GTDB lineage: Bacteria > Actinomycetota > Thermoleophilia > Solirubrobacterales > 70-9 > RHKX01. The sequence goes on from CAZARJ010000017.1 coordinate 14,809, forward strand.
AGGTCGCCTCCCATCGCGATCTCGGCGCCTTCACGCTGCTGCTCGCGCTGCACGACGACGAGGCGCTGCGCACCTACTCCGACAACCTGCTCGACCCGCTCGAGGACGGCACCGACTACGGCGCCGAGCTGCTCCGCTCGCTGGAGGTCTTCATCGAGCACAACGGGCAGTGGGAGCGGGCGGCGCGCGAGCTCTTCTGCCACCGGCACACGCTCCGCTACCGGATCCGCAAGATCGAGGAGCTGACCGGCCGGGACCTGAACCAGGCCCAGGACCGGATCGAGCTCTGGCTCGCCCTGCGCGCGCGGGAGCTGGTCCGGTGAGGGGTCCCGGGAGGCGAGCTTTGAGAGCCCGATGGAACCGGCGAGCGAAGGTGAGGAGCGGAGCATGAGAGTCGGAGTCCCGACCGAGATCAAGGAGGAGGAGTACCGCGTCGCGCTGACCGCGGTCG
>CAZARJ010000018.1:0-14791 GCA_964487515.1 uncultured Conexibacteraceae bacterium
AAAACCGCTGGGCCGGGTTGACCGGTCCCGTGGGTTCGAATCCCACCCCCTCCGTAGCGACCGGAGTAGAAAAACTTCAAATAGTCAGCAGATTTTCGACCCTGGCCCGCCTCAGACGCCGCTCGGCAGGCCGTCTGAAGGTCCCCAACCCCTGGAGTAGCCGCCTCAGTCGCCGCTCGGCAGTCCCGAGCGCAGGGCGTCGGCGAGGACGGTGGCCTGGTTGTGCTCGCTGTCGCGGGCGCCGTAGACCAGGGTCAGCGTGCCGTCGCGGGCGAGCTTGCGCAGCTCGGCGAGCTCGTCGCGGTGCTCCTGCAGCTCCTCCAGGTAGCGGCGGCGGAATTCTTCGTAGCGATCGGGGTCGTGGCCGAACCAGCGCCGCAGCTCGGCGCTCGGGGCCAGCTCCTTGCGCCAGTCGTGCAGCTTGGCGTCCTCCTTCTTGACGCCGCGCGGCCAGAGGCGGTCGACCAGGACGCGCTTGCCATCGGCGGCAGCCGGCTTCTCGTAGGCGCGCTTCAGGCGCACGTCCACGGTCGTCCCCTTCCGGCCGGCGTCCGCGGGCATGCTGCGTCCATGCGTTCAGCGTAGCTCGCCGCCTTCGCGCGTCCGGGCGCCGACGGGGGCGGGGTCCGTGCCTCCGATCGCGCCCGACCGGCGGTGCGGGGAACGGCGGCGGCGGCTGGGCGACAAAGTGGCCCTCGGCGGGGGAGGATGTCGCCCACCTGCCGGCGCCCGCGGCCGGCGCCCACCGGCGTTCCGGAGCAGGCGTCCTTTCGCGGCCCGGCGGCGGAACCGCGACCGCCCGGCCGCGGCGCTATCGTCGCCCCGACCTCATGAGCACATGCGTCGTCACCGGGGGAGCCGGCTTCCTCGGCTCCCATCTCTGCGATCACCTGCTCGAGCGGGGCCACCGGGTGATCTGCCTCGACAACCTCGATACCGGCTCGCTGCTCAACATCGCCCACATCCGCGCGGACGAGTTCGAGTTCCGCAACGTCGACATCACCGAGGAGGTGCGGATCGACGAGCCGGTCGACTTCGTCTACCACCTGGCCTCGCCGGCGAGCCCGATCGACTACGCGCGCCTGCCGCTGCACACGCTCAAGGTCGGCTCCTACGGGACCCACCACATGCTCGGGGTCGCGAAGTTCAAGCGCGCCCGCTTCCTGCTCGCCTCCACCTCGGAGGTCTACGGCGACCCGGAGATCCACCCCCAGCCGGAGAGCTACTGGGGCAACGTGAACCCGATCGGCCCGCGCGGCGTCTACGACGAGGCAAAGCGCTACGCCGAGGCGCTGACCATGGCCTACCACCGCCAGCAGGGCGTCGACACCGCGATCGTGCGGATCTTCAACACCTACGGGCCCCGGATGCGGCCCCATGACGGGCGCGCGATTCCCACCTTCCTGCGGCAGGCGCTGCAGGACAAGCCGCTGACCGTGTTCGGGGACGGCAAGCAGACGCGCAGCTTCTGCTTCGTCGACGACCTCGTCCGCGGGCTGATCGCGCTCATGGAGTCCGAGGCGCACCAGCCCGTCAACATCGGCAACCCGACCGAGCACACGCTGCTCGAGCTCGCGGAGACGGTCATCGACGTGACCGGGTCGCGCTCGGAGATCGTCTTCCAGGCGCTCCCCGTCGACGACCCGCAGGTACGCCAGCCCGACATCGAGCGCGCCCGCGACGTGCTCGGCTGGGCGCCCCGCGTGGAGCTCCGCGAGGGCCTGCAGCGGACGATCGAGCTGGCCGGCGTGCAGAGCCTCGTCGGCGCCAACGACTGAGCGGCGGCCGGGAGATGAGAGCGCTGCGGATCGCCCACCTGACCGCGACCTTTCCGCCCTATCCGGGCGGCGCGGGCAACACCGCCTACCGCTTCGCCCGCGGGCAGGCCGAGCGCGGCCACCACGTCGAGGTGTTCACCGCGCCCGCCGAGGGCGAGCAGCCCGATCCCGGCGCGGCGATCGTGCACCGGATCGAGCCCACGCTGGCGATCGGCAACGCGCCGCTGATCCCCGCGCTGGCGCGGCTCGACGACTTCGACGTCGTCCACCTCCACTACCCGTTCATCTTCGGCGCCGAGCTCACCCTGCTCGGCCGGTTGCGACGCCGGCGCCGGCGGGCGGCGCTGATCGTCCACTACAAGAACCGGCTCATGGGCAAGGGCACGCGCGGGGCGCTGTTCGAGGCCTACGAGCGCACGGTCGCCCCGGCGCTGATCGGCGCCGCCGACCGGATCCTCGTCCTCAGCCACGACCACGCCCGCTCGGTCGGCTATCTGAGCCGGGCGCTCGACCGCGCGCCCGAGCGCGTGATCGAGATGCCCAACGGCGTCGACACCACCCGCTTCTCCCCCGGAGAGGACGAGAGCGGCCTGCGCGAGCGGCTCGGCATCCCCGCCGGCGCGGTCGTCGCCTCCTTCGTCGCCACCCTGGACCGGGCGCATCACTTCAAGCGCGTCGACGTCGCGATCGAGGCGCTGGCGCGGGCGCGGGCGCGCAACCTGCACCTGCTGGTCGCCGGCGGCGGCGAGCTGCTGGACGGCTTCCGCGTGCAGGCCGACGACGCCGGCGTCGGGGCGCGGGTCCACTTCCTGGGCCGCGTCCCCCACGCCGAGCTGCCCTCGGTGCTGCGCGCCTCGGACATGTTCGTGCTCACCACCGAGCCGCCGGAGTCGTTCGGGATCGTGCTGATCGAGGCGATGGCCTGCGGGCTGCCCGCGGTCGCCACCGACTACCCGGGCGTCCGCGCGGTGGTCGACGAGCGCACCGGCATCCTGGTCGAGGCCGGCGACTCCGGGGCGGCGGCCGAGGCGCTGGACCGGCTCGTCGAGATGGGGGCCGACGGCCGCGGGCGGCTCGGCGACGCCGGCCGCGAGAAGGCCGAGCGGCTCTGGGCGTGGCCGGCGCTGCTCGACCGCATGGACGCCGCCTACGGGGAGGCGATCGCCGCCCGGCGGGAGAGGCTCGGGGCCGCCGCGTGAGGGCCGCCGCGTGAGCTCCGGGCGCTCGCTGCTGCTCGTTTCCTACTTCTACCCGCCGACCCGCGACACCGGCGCCCAGCGGCCCGCGGCGCTCGCCAAGTGGCTGGCGCGGCTGGGCTGGGAGGTGACCGTGCTCACGACCTCGGCGTTCGGGGAAGGGGAGGCGGTGGGCGAGGCGGAGGCGTCGTCGCCGATCCGCGTGATCCGCACCTTCGACCTACAGCGCGTCCGGGCGCGGCTCAGCGGTCACGAGCGGATCGACTCGCTGTTCGACTCCGACAGCTACTCGGGCCGCCCGCACCCGCTCGGCAAGGCGATCGTCCCCGAGCCGCTGGCGGTGGCCTGGGCGCCGTTCGCCCGCCGCGCCGCGCTGGCCGCCCACCGCGAGCGGCCCTTCGACTGCGTGCTCACCACCTCGCCGCCGGAGTCCGCGCACGCGGTCGGCCTGGCGCTGCGACGGCGCGGCGTGCGCTGGGTCGCCGACGTCCGCGACGCGTGGACGTTCGAGCCCCTGCGCCCCCCCTTCCCGACCGCCGCGCAACGTCGCCTCGACGCGTGGCTCGAGCGGCGCTGGCTCGGCGCCGCCGACGAGGTGATCTGCGTCTCCGAGCCGGCCGCCGCCGACCTGCGCGCCCGCGGCATCGCCGACCCGCTGGTGATCGCCAACGCCTGGGACCCCGATTCCGACCCCCCCGAGGCGGCGGTCGAGGCGGCCGGGGAGCTGCTCGAGCCCAGCCGGACGAGCCTCCTCTACACGGGTCGCTTCGGCAGCTACGGGCGCGATCCGGCGCCGTTCGTGGATGCGCTGGCGCGGCTCGCGGCGACGGACCCGGAGCTGGCGGCGGGGCTCGAGGTGCTCGTCGCCGGGCCACTGCAGCCGGGCGAGCGGGAGCTGCTCGAGCGCCCCGACCTGCGCCCGGTCACCGTCACGCTGCTGGGCAGCCTCGAGCGCGAGCGGGCCCTCGCCCTACAGCGCCGCGCCGACGCCCTGTTGCTGCTCGCCCAGCCGGCCCGCAGCCAGCTCGTCAACTTCAAGCTCTTCGAGTACCTGGCCGCCGGGACCCCGATCCTCGCCCTCGCCGCCGGCACCGAGGCGGGACGGATCGCCGCCGACACCGGGATCGCCCCGATCGTCCGCGCCGACGACCCGGAGGCGATCGCGGAGGCGCTGCTCGTCCTGCTGCGCGGCGGGCTCACCCCGCCCCGGCCGGACGCCGCCGCGCGCTACGCCTACCCCGCCGCCGCCGAGGCGGTCGCAGCCGCCCTCGACGGCTGACCCACTCCTCCCCGCTCGCCCAGGCGCGCTGGGTCATGCAGTGCCGATATCCCGGCAGAACGTCATGCCACCTCGCGCACGGAGCGCGGCCGGCCTCGGGGTGCGGCCCGCTGGGTCGTCCACTGCCGATATCCCGGCAGAACGCGATGCCAGCGAACGGGTGGGTGCAGGGGCGTTGGCGGGCCGGCGGGCTACTCCTCGATCGGCCAGCCGCGCTCGCGCCAGTGCGGGACGCCGCCGCCGACCACGTGGATCACGTCCTCGGCGCCGAAGCGCTGGAGCAGGCCGGCGCCGACCGCGGACCGCTGGCCCGAGGCGCAGAGCACCGCGACGGGCCGCTCGCGGTCGATCCCCTCCGGGATCCCGTCCAGGTCGTGGTAGGGGACGTGCACGGCCCCGGGGATGTGGCCGTCCTCCCACTCGGTACGCTCGCGCACGTCGAGCAGCTGCAGGTCCCCCTCGCCGTCGTCCGCCGCCCAGCGCTCGTGCAGGCCCTCGAGCGAGAGCCGCTCGATCCGCTCCACCGGCCTGCCCTCCTCGCGCCAGGAGGTCATCCCGCCGGCCAGGAACCCCGCCGCGCGGGTGATCCCCACCGCCGCCGCGAGGACCACCGCGCGCCGCGCGTCCTGATCGTCGCGGCCGACGATCACGAACGGGCGCTCGGGGTCGGCGAGCCAGGCGAGCTTCGACCCGAACCCGGCCCGAAGCACCGTGAGGCAGATCGAGCCGGGCACGTGCGCGTCGTCGAACTGCAGCTCGGTGCGCACGTCGACGAGCAGGGCGCCGTCGCGCCGGTGCTGCTCGACCTGGCGCGGCGCGAGCGGGTGCGGCTCGATGCTCTCCCGGGCGAGCGGGCCGCGATTGAGAGCGACGATGTTGCGGAAGTTGGGCGGCTGGGGCCCGAGCCGGGCGATCGCGCGGGAGACGAACCCGTCCTCGTCGCCGATCCCGAGAAGCTCCTGGTGCGCGCGCTCGAAGCCGATCGTCGAGGAGACCTTCATGTCGAGCCCCGGCCCGCCGCAGAGCGAGCCGCCGAGATGGCCCGGCCAGAGCTCGCAGGTGTCGGGGAGCGTGAGGAGGCGCTCGTGCAGGGAGCGGAAGATCCCGCGCGCGCCCTCCTCCTTGTCCACCGCCAGGTCGGGGCGGGCGATATCGCCGACGAACAGCGAGTCGCCGCTCAGCACCGCCCACGGCTCATCCCCACGGGCGGCGTCGAAGAGCAGGAAGGCGGTGTGCTCCGGGCGGTGGCCGGGGGTGTGCAGGGCGCGGATCCGCGCCGCTCCCAGCTCCAGCTCCCAGCCGTCGCCGAAGGGCTCGTGCTCGTATCCGGCCCCGGCCTCGCCGTGGATGTGGATCGCGGCGCCGGTGGCGGCGACGAGCCGTCCGTGGCCGGAGACGTGGTCGGCGTGATTGTGGGTCTCGAGGACATGCTCGATCCGGACCCCCAGATACCGCGCCAGGCGCAGGTACTCGTCGATGTCCAGGCGCGGGTCGACGACCGCCGCGACTCCCGCATCCTCGTCCCCGATCAGGTAGCTGGCGCAGCCGAGGTCGTCGTGGATGACTTGCCGGAAGATCATCTCGCAGCAATTATCCAGTCTTGGCCGAGCCGGCCCGGCACGCGCCCGCGCCCGCACCAGTGGCCGGGGCGAACCTCCACGATCCGCAGCCCGGCGGCCGCGTGGAGCTCGCGCACGTCGTCCTCGTGCAGGGCGATCTGCGCCTCCGGGTTTCTGGGATTGGCGGTCCGGTAGCGGCCCCCGCGGCCGTCATCGACGTCAGGCCCGAAGCTCAGCGTCCCCGCGCCGGCGAAGGATCCGGCGTCGACCCCGCCGTCGAGCAGTCGCAACGACTCCTCGTTGAGGAGGAAGAACGACGCCGCCGAACGCCCGCCGGGCGCCAGCACCCGCGCCGTCTCGCGCAGGTAATGGGCGATCTGGAAGGGGAGCATGTGCGTGTACAGGGACGCCGCGACGGCGACGTCGAAGCTCGCCTCCGGGTACGGGAAGCGGTACTCACCGGCCTCGCCGGCGGCCTCGGGGCTGTAGTTGCCGTTGCGCACGTCGGCGAGCTGGAAGCGGAACTGCGGATGGCGCGGCGTGATCGCGTGGCGGCACCAGTCGATCGCATCTCCCATCACGTCGAAGCCGTCGTAGGCGCCTCCCTGCGCCGGGTCGAGATAGCGGGTGAGAGCCGCAGCGGTCCGCCCCACCCCGCAGCCGATGTCGAGGACCCGATCTCCCGGCCGCAGCCCGGCGGCGTCGATCAGCGCGTGCTCGACCGTCCGGGCGCCGACCGCGCGCATCTGGGACGGCATCCCGAGCCGCCGGGGCGGCGCCAGCGGGTCGCGGCGGCCCGTGAGCGCGTCGCGCGCGTCGAGCGCGGCCCGCACCGACCAGCGCAGCGCCCCGCGCATGTGCGACCCCGCCCGCCGGCGCAGGCGCCGGATCGCCGGCGAGGAGCTGCTCGAGCTCAAGCGGGCGACCCTGATCGTGAAGCTGCGGGACCGGGGCTGAGCCCCGCGGGCGCGGGCTTCCTCACGGGCGATCGTCCCGCTCGTAGCCGAGCTCGCTCAGCAGATCGCCCGCGACCTCCTTGAACACGCGGCGGTTGTCCTCGGTGAAGACGTTGCGCCAGTCTCCGGCGATGCCCTTGCGATAGAAGGAGCGCGAGTCCTCGGCGCCCGGCTCACGGCCCTTGCTGAGCCGCGCGAACCGCGTCCGCTCGAGGCATCCGGCCGCGGTCTCAGGGTCGGCGGCGACGCCGAGGAACGACAGAAGCCGGCTCAGCTCGCGGGGGCCCGAAGCGAGCAGGTCCTCGTAGCGGACCTCCGCGTAGCGATCGCCCAGCAACTCTCGCCCGTCACGCCGGGCGGCGCTCGTCATCTCGACCCAGCGCAGCGCCATCCCGTGTAGCTGGCCCATGACGAAGATGCTCTTGCCGCTCGCCAGGTAGCTCACAGGATCCTTCCGGTAGGCGTCACGGGCGGCGATCAGCTGCGCGCCCCGCCCGTCCTCGCCCGGCTCCTCCCCGAGGTGGTTCCAGATGTGATGGGCGGCGGAGACGGCGACGTCGCGACCGTCGCGGATGATGTGAATCACGCGGGCCCCGGGACAGGAAGCGGCGACCTCGCGCACCGCGCTCGCGCCGTAGGACGGCGTCTTGTCGCCGACGATCCGCTTGCCCGAGCGCTGGAGCGCGGACCACATCAGGCTCGTGGCCACGACGCCGGCCAGATCGGCGAGTCGCCGGTCGGGATCGTCGCCCCGCGTCCACACGGAGCGCTTCGCCCACGCGCGCAGATCCTCGGACTCCAGCATCGCGTGGTAGAGCGTCGGCCCCTCGAGCGCGTCCGGCTGTGAGTCGCCGAAGAAGCGGCCCTCGCCGCGGCAGAGGATCTCAGGGTGCTCGTCGAGCGTCCGCATCAACCATGAGGTCCCCGACTTGCCGCGGCCGACCAGGAAGAACGTCCGCGAGGGATCGAGCGGCACGTGGGCGGGCAGCACGGGAGCGCGCGGGCGCCGCATCCGGGCCGTGAGCCCGGCCCCGATCGCCGCCCTTCTTCGTCCTCCGCGCATCTCTGTTCCGTCCGATCTCGAGCCGCCGCCGACGGCGGGCGGCGACGATGCGCTGACCCTACTGCCCCTCCGGGTCGCTATAACCGCGCCATGCCCGGAGGAGCGCGCTGATGTGGGAGGGCCGGCGGGTCTCCGTCGTCCTGATGACCTACGCCGAGCGCGGCTCGATCCGCGCGGTCATCGAGGGCTTCGAGGCGACGGGGGTGGTGGACGAGATCCTCGTCGTCAACAACAACGCCGAGCCGGGCACGAGCGAGGAGGTCGCGAGGACGTCGGCGCGGGAGGTCGCCGAGCCCCGGCAGGGCTACGGTCACGCGAGCCGGCGCGGGCTCCGCGAGGCCACCGGCGAGCTGATCGTGCTGGCCGAGCCCGACGGCACGTTCCGCCCCGGCGACATCCACAAGCTGCTCGTCTTCAGCGACCACTGCGATGCCGTGTTCGGCACCCGGACCACGCGCGAGCTGATCTGGCACGGCGCGAACATGGAGTGGTTCCTGCGCTGGGGGAACTGGGCCGTCGCGAAGCTGATCGAGGTCCTCTTCAACACCAGCCACCTGAGCGACGTCGGCTGCACCTACCGCCTCTACACGCGCGACCTCGCCGACCTGGTGGCCGAGCGAATGCGGATCGGGGGCAACCACGCCGGGCCGGAGATGATGCTGATCGCGATCACCTCCGGCGCCCGGTTCGTGGAGGTCCCGGTCAACTACCTGCCGCGGGTGGGGACGTCGTCGGCGACCGGGCGGCCCACGGCGGCGATCTCGATCGGCCTGCGGATGATCGAGCTCATCCTGCGCTTCCGCCTCCGCACCCCGCGCCGCATGGTGCGGCCGGCGCGACTCGGCGACGGCGACTCGGGCGAGTGAGCGCGGGCCGATGAGCGAGGCGAACTTCGACGAGATCGCGGCGCGCTACGACGCGGCCCTGCCCGCCCACGTCACCGGGCACTACCTGCGCAAGCGGGTCGCCTGGATCAGCGACAACTGCCCGCCCGGCCGGGCGCTCGACGTCGGCTGCGGGACCGGCGCGCTCGCCCAGCGGCTCAGCGAGGCGGGCTGGGAGGTGAGCGGGATCGACCCCTCCCAGGGGATGCTCGACGTGCTCGCCGAGCGGGCGCCGGGCGTCAAGGCCCGGCGCGCCTCCGGGACCGACCTGCCGTACCCGGACGCGAGCTTCGACCTGACGCTGTCCGTCGCCGCCATGCACCACATCGCAGCCCCGGACGCGGTTCGGCGGACACTCGCGGAGATGGTGCGCGTGACGGTGCCGGGCGGTCGCATCGTGATCTGGGACCACAACCCAGCCAACCCCTACTGGCGCTCGCTGATGGCCAGGGTGCCTCAGGACGACGGCAGCGAGCGGCTCGTCCCCGCAGCGGAGATCGAGGCCGGGCTGCGCTCCGCGGGCGCCGGGCCGATCGCGACCGAGCGTCTCGGCTTCGTGCCGGACTTCGTCCCCGAGCGGCTGCTCGGCGCCGCGGCATGGGCCGAGCGCCTCGCCGAGCGCACGCCCCTGCTGCGGCGCCTCGCCGCCCACAACGTGATCTCGGCCCGCCGCCCCTGAGGCGCGCTCAACGATCGCGTCCATCGGTGCGTGCCGGGACCCGGGCCTCGAGCAGCAACAGGGGCGCGAAGCCTGAGAACAGGCGCTCGGAGACGATCGTGGTCCCGGGCGGGGCGGGCGTCAGCCGATCTTCACCCGGCCCGGCCCGCAGGCCGAGCAGCCGGTCCCCGGCGCGCACGACGAGCTCGCGGGACTCGGCGAACGCGAGCACCGCGAGCTTGCCCCCGGCGGCCTCCCGGAATGCCGCGCGGAGCGCAGCGCCGCCCGGCGGCTCCTCGGTCCCGAGCAGGAAAGGCGGCTCACCTGGGCGCAGGAAGGGCTTGAACTGGGGATGGCTCGCCTCTGGAAGCTGGGCGCTGAGCGGGGTCAGCGGCGTCGGCGTGAGCAGCTTGAGCGCCGTCATGTCGACCACGGGCTCGCCGGGCTCGCCGGAGGCTTCGATAGCCGCCGCGGCGCCGGCGAAGTCGGGGATGCGATTGCTCGAATCGAAGGAGCGCACCGTGCCGATCGCGAACGAGCCGAACACGGCGATCGCCGCGGCGATGCCGACCAGCGGACCCGCGGCGACCAGCAGGGCACCGACCGAGAGCGCGAACCCGGGCCAGGACGCGGTCATGTTGCGGGCCCCGAGCAGGTCAGGGCCCCCGACCACGAGCAGTAGCCCCTCGCCGACGGGCGCAGCGAGCGCCAGGACGAGGACGAGCACGAAGCCGGAGCCCCAAGCCGAGGCCTTCGGCGTCCGCGAGCGGCCGCGCCACCAGCGCAGCAAAGTCGCCGCGACCGCCACTGCAACCCCGAGGCTGCCCAGAATCACGGCGGGCCGTCCGGGCACGGCGCCGATGCCGACGACGACGTCCCCGAACGCCCACTGCTCGAGCGCCGCCCGCTTGACGCCGAAACCGCTCCCCTGCAACCGCTCGAGCGCCGACCTGGTCGGCGAGCCGAGGTCGGCGATCAGCCCCGGGAGCCAGGGCAGGTAGAGGACGACCGCGCCGAGGTTGGCCAGCAGTGCCGGCCGGCGCGCCCGTGGGTGCGCCCAGAGCAGCCACAGGAGCTGGGCCGCGAGCACGAAGGCAGCCGTGTAGTGGCTGTACATGGCGAGCGCGCTGAGCACGGCATACGCCACCCACCAGCGCCGGCGACCGCCCTCGGCGGCAGCCAGCAGCGCCAGGGTGGAGCCGAGCAGCAGGGCGAGCATGACCGAATAGGCGCGCCCGTCGGCCGAGTAATAGGCCATCACCGGAGCGACGGCCATCAGCGCCGCCGCGAGCAGGCCCGCCCGCCGGCCGACGGTCCGCGCCCCGACCAGGAAGACGAGCGGGATGCACGCCACCCCTGCGATCAGCGCCGGCAGGCGAACCAGCTCCGGAGCCGACCCGAGCTGGGTCACCAGCCAGGCGAGCGCGAAGTACAACGGGGGCGTGATCTCCGCATTCGTCGAGACCGCGTCGATCGTGCCGCGGAGCCCGTTCCCCCACACGTGGTAGAGGGTTGAGAGCTCGTCGCCGATCAGCGCCTGGTCGTAACGCAGCAGGCGGAGGAACAGGCCGAGCAGGGTGAGCGCAGCGAGCGTCACGACGACGGCCCGGCGCGACCCCGCGGCGGCAAGAGCTCCCTGCAATCGCGATTCCGCTCCCAGCACCGACGCAAAGGTATCCGCAATGCCAACATGCGGCGCATGGGCAGGAGCCGCCAGAGCGCTGCCGGTACGGCCACCGCCGAAATGCCGGCACGGGTGACGGGCGAGCGCGTCATGACCCGGGCGGGCGGTTTCAATCCCACCTGGCAGCGGCACGTCGCCTCCTACGCGCTCTGCGCGCAGCATCTACCCGGGGGGCGCCTGCTCGACCTCGGCTGCGGCGTCGGACACAGCTATGAGCTGTTGGCTCCGCGCGAGACGGTCGGGGTCGACAACGAGCCCGGCGTGCTGGCCGATCAGGCGCGCGAGACGCACGTTGCCGACATGCGCGAGCTGCCCTTCGAGGACGAGACGTTCGACGCAGTCCTCTCGGTGCATTCGGTGGAGCACGTCCCCGATCCCGAGCGGGTCGTGGCCGAGGCGGCGCGCGTCCTCACCTCCGCGGGCGCCGCCGCGTTCGTGACCCCGAACCGGCTCACCTTCGGGCGTCCCGACGAGATCATCGATCCCTACCACTGGGTCGAGCTCGACCCGGACGAGTTGCGCGATCTCTGCGCGCGCGAGTTCGGCGTGGTGCGGATCCTCGGCCTGTTCGGATCCGAGCGCTACATGCGGATCTTCGACCGCGAGCGCCGGACGCTGGCCCGGCTGCTGCGCGCCGATCCGCTGCGGCTGCGCCGGGCGGTGCCGCGCCGCGCTCGGCAGGTGCTCTACGACGAGCTGCTACGCCGGCGGCGCGCGGAGCCCGATCCCGGGACGGCGGCGATCGGGGCCGCGGACTTCGAGCTGCGCGAGTCGGAGCTCGAGGATGCGCTCGACCTGATCGCGATCTGCGCGGAGCCGCGGCGCGCCCGCCCCTGCCCCTGGTGTGGCGCCGCCGGCGCCCAGAGCCGCCCGCTGCCGGGCCGGCGCCGCTGCCTCGCCTGCGGGGCGGGAGCCACCGACCCGTGGCCGAGCGAGGGCGAGCTCGACGCCGCCTACGGTGACTGGTACCGGCCGGCGAGCGGGCGGCGCTTCGGCCTGTGGGGGGATGCGCTGCTGCGGCGCACCCGGGGGGCGCTCGCGCGCCGCATCGACGCGATCGCGCCCCCGGGACCGGTGCTCGACGTCGGCGCCGGAGACGGGGTCCTGCTCGACGCGCTCGCGGGTCGCGGTCGCGCGGCGACGGGCCTGGAGCGCGACTCCGGTCCCGGATTCCGATCGGAGCCGATCGAGGAGCTGGAGGGCGAGGGCGACTGGGCGGCCGTCGTCTTCTGGCACTCGCTCGAGCACCTTCCGCGGCCCGGAGCGGCAATCGACGCCGCCGCGCGGCTGCTGCGACCCGGGGGGATCGCCGTGATCGCCATCCCCGACGGCGACAGCCTGCAGGCGCGGGCGTTCGGGGAGCGCTGGCTGCACCTCGATCGCCCTCGTCACCTCGTCCACCTATCCACCGCGAGCCTGAAGCGCGGCCTGCGCGCTCGCGGCTTCGCGGTCCAGCGGATCTCCCACGTCCGTGGCGGGCAGATCATGATCGGATGGCTCGCCGGGCTGGTCGGCTCCCTGCCGGGCGGGCTCGACCTCTACGGCTCGCTGCGCCACGCGGGCGCCCGTCCCACTCCGATCCCGGCCTGGAAGCGCATCGCCGCTATCGGCGCCGGCGTGACACTGCTCCCAGCGGCCCTCGTCCTCTCCGCCATCGAGGTCGCGCTGCGCCGGAGCGGAACCGTCTACGTCGAGGCCCGGCGTGCCTGAGGCGCAGACGCCCCCGGGGGAGCGCGAGCCGGGCGGGGAGCGCGAGCCGGGCGACGGCCGCCCCCGCGTCGTCGTCGTCATGCCCGCACGCCAGGCGGCCGCCACGCTGGGCCGCACGGTCGCCGGCATCCCCCTCGATCGCGTCACCGAGATCATCCTCGTCGACGACTCGTCCACCGACGAGACGGTCCGGCTCGCCCGCGAGCTGCCGGTGGAGGTGATCTGGCATCCGCACCAAGTCGGCTACGGCGGCAACCAGAAGACCTGCTACATGCAGGCGCTGCAGCGCGACGCCGACGTGATCGTGATGCTGCATCCCGACGGGCAGTACGAGCCGGAGCTGATCCCGCAGATGATCCAGCCGATCCTGGACGGCGACGCGGATCTCGTGATGGGGTCGCGACTGCTCATCCCCGGGGCCGCGCTCGCCGCCGGGATGCCGCGCTGGAAGTGGCTCGCCAATCGCTTCCTGACCACGATCCAGAACCGGATCATGGGAACGTCGCTGTCGGAGGCGCACACCGGCTACCGGGCTTACTCGCGCCGTCTCCTGCTCACGGTGCCCTTCCTGCGCAACTCGCTCGATTTCAGCTTCGACTCGGAGCTGCTCTACCAGGCCTCCGCGTTCGGGCTCCGGATCACCGAGGTGCCGGCTCGCTGCCGATACTTCGAGGAGGCGTCGTCGGTCGGCTTCCGGACAGGTGCCGTTTACGGCATGAAGACGGTCTGGATGGGGGTCCGGCTGATCCTGCACCGGCGCGGCATCCTGCCCTCGCGCAAGTTCCGCCCCTGAGCGGCGCGCCTCTAGCCTCCTGCGCGCGGGACCAGCTCGGCGACCTGCAGGCCCCGCTCTGCCCTCGCCACGGGACGCAGCCGGAACCGTGCGCCGATCTCCTTGACTGCCACCCTCTGAAGGGGCGCCAGACCGGTCGGAACCAGGGTCGGCTCCCCTACCTCGGTGAGCGGGTCGACGCCAGGCCGGCGCCGATAGCGCGCGAAGGCTTCGCGGGCCGTCGCGTCGACCAGCAACAGCTCGCCCGGCTTCAAGCCGGCGATCGCGGCGCGCAGCCGGTCGAGGTGGGCGTCGGGCACGAAGCTGTCCTCCCAGGGGTCGCTGAGCGGCAGCGCGTTCGCGCGCTCGGCGCGCGCGAGGATCTCGACGGAGAGGTCCGCTTCGGTCAGCACCAGGCTGCGATCGGCGCCCGGCGCGGCCCGCTCGAGCAGCTCCGCGCCCGCCCGCGCGCCGGGGAAGAGGTCCGGCGGGTCGGCGAGGCGGCTGATCGCGGCCCGCACGGAGCTACCGCCCGGCGGAACATGCGCGAGCGCCGACTCGGGGAACCGCTCCGTCGCCGTGGACCAGGCGACCGCGACGAGCAGGCTCGCGACCAGCGTCGCGGCCCCGAGGCCGGCCATCTGCGTCCGGGGCGCAAGCGGCTGCGGCGGGCGCAGCAGGATGCCGAGCCAGAGCGCCCCCACGAGCACGGCAGGGAGCGAAACGTAGGGCAGGATGTGATCGGAGGAGCGATTGACGAAGTAGCTGAACAGGGCTACGCCGTAGGCGGTCGAGCCACCCAGGGCGACCATCGCCGCCGGCCGCGCGGCCGCGATCTCCCGCCCGCGCGCGAGCAGCAGGATCAGGCCGGTCGCCGAGGCGAGATAGAGGGCGCCGACCAGAAGGGCCGGGGACCACGGGGAGAAGTCGTAGGTGATCTCGCCCAGCGAGCCGAACAGGAAGTCGCGCAGCGTGCCCCCGTACCAGCCCCAGTCGGGCAGCTCCCCGGTCCCCGCCAGCGTCGCGCCGGCGAACAGCAGGTGCGCGGCGCCGCAGGCGACCGCGGCGCCGAGCACCCAGGCCAGCAGGTACGAGCGGCGCCGGCCGGGCGGTCGCAGCGCGGCACGAGCCGCCGCCACCCCGGCCGCGGTGAGCACGCAGTAGGCGAACGCCTCCAGGGCCCAGATCGAGCTCACCCCGAGCGCCAGCAGCGCCAGGCCCCGGGCCGGGACCGCCCGCGAAGGCCAGCGGG
>CAZARJ010000019.1:0-8813 GCA_964487515.1 uncultured Conexibacteraceae bacterium
GAGCCGAAGGTGAGCGCGAGGATGACCATCGCGGCCGCCAGGCCGATCACCTCGCTGCTCTCGGTGGCGGGGGTGGAGAGCTTCGAGCCGATCTGGCCCGCCGCGGCAACCTCCATGCCCGCCTGCCTGGCGGGCTCGGCAGCGTCGAGAACGCGCTGCGCCAGCTCCTCGGTCAGCTCGTCGTTGCCGATCTCGAGCAGGACGGGGATGAAGGCGGTCGTCTTGCCCTTGCCGATCTGACCGCCCCCCTTCTGGCTGAACGGGCTCGGCGCCGAGTCGACGTGGGGAACCTTCAGGATCCGCTCTCGGGAGGCCTTGATCGCGGCCCGGGCATCGGAGTCGGTGACCTTCCCGTGCTTGACGTGGAAGACGATCGGGTTCTTGCCGTTCTGCTGCGGCGGGAAGCGCTCGGCGAGCAGGTCCGAGGCGGCCTGGCTGTCGGCCCCGGGCAGGTTGAGGTCGTCGGTGGTCTCGGCGCCCAGGGACCGGATCAGCAGGCCGACGAGAACCAGCGCCACGACCCAGGCGCCGATCATCACCCAGTGGCGGCGGGCGGCGAAGTGCCCGAGCCGGTGAAGGAGCTTCGCCAATGTCGCCGCCGCTCAGGTTCTCGTCGTCAGCCGGGGCGCTCAGGCCCGTGAGGAGCGCGGGACGATGCGGTCAACTGAGATACGCGAAAGCATCCACGCCTATCGTATGGAAATCGGGGGTCGTCACGCCTGAGCTGGTCGTCCGGCGGCGTTCTCGGAGCCGGCCTCCTCGGTGAGGAGGCGGTGGATGAAGGCGATCGCCATGCTGCCTTCGCCGACGGCCGCGGCGACGCGCTTCACCGGGCTGAAGCGAACGTCGCCACAGGCGAAGATCCCCGGGACGCTCGTCTCGAGCAGGAAGGGGTCGCGCTCCAGGGACCAGGATCCGGCCGGTCGCAGGTCGGGGCCGGTGAGCACGTAGCCGCGCTCGTCGAGCGCGATCTCGCCCGGCAGCCAGCCCGACTCGGCGTCGGCCCCGATGAACAGGAACAGCCCGCCGGACCGCACGCGGCGCGTCTCGCCCGCCGCCGAGTCGCGGATCTCGATCTCCTCGATCGACGTCTCGCCGTGGACGGCGGCGACCTCGCTCCGGGTCAGCGCCGTGATGTTCGCGCGCGTCGCGAGCTGGTCGATCAGGTACCGCGACATGCTCTTCTCGACGCTTTCGCCGCGGCAAAGCAGCGTCACGCTGCGCGCGTGATTGGAGAAGAACATCGCCGCCTGTCCGGCCGAGTTGCCGGCGCCGACGATGTGCACGTCGAGCCCGTGGGCGTTCCGCGCCTCGCTGCGGGCGGCGCCGTAGTAGACCCCCTTGCCGGCGAGCCGGTCGCACCCCTCGATCGCCAGCCGGCGCCAGCTGACCCCGGAGGCGAGGATGATCGTTCGCGCGCGGACCACGTCGCCGCCGTCCAGGTGCAGCTCGTGGCGGAGCGCGTCGATCCGCGTGATCGAGCGGGTGACGAGGATCTCAGCGCCGAGCCGGCGGGCCTGCCGCAGCGCCCGGCTCGCCAGCTCGTCGCCGGAGACGCCGGAGGGGAAGCCGAGGTAGTTCTCGATCCGCGAGGAGGTGCCCGCCTGCCCGCCGGGCGCCTCGCGCTCGACGACCAGCGTGCGCAGGCCCTCCGAGGCCCCGTAGACGGCCGCCGCCAGCCCGGCCGGGCCGCCGCCGACGATCACCGTGTCGTACTCCGCGGCGGCCGCCTGGGTGTCGACGCCGAGCAGCTCGGCCACCCGGCGCGGCGTCGGCTTGCTCACCGTCTTGCCGTCGATGACCCGCAGCGCCGGGAGGTCCTCCTCCGCGGGCGGCAGCCCGCCCCAGCGCTCCGCCGCGTCCGGGTCGTCGGGGGTGAGCCACTTGAAGGTGATCTGGTTGCGGTCGAGGAAGCGGCGCAGGTCGGTGCAGGCGGTGTCCCAGCGGTGCCCGACCACGATCGCCCGCGGCGGCGGCGGCGTGGCGGCCAGGCCCTCCAGCCCGCCCGCTCCGCTCATCCGATGGGCGGCGAGCTCGCCGACCGCCTTGCTGACGTCGGGGCTGATCGCCGCGAGCACGTGGTAGTCGCGCGGCTCGATCCGCATCACCCGGGCCGGCCCGACGGCGCGGAAGCCGGCCGGGAAGGGGGTCCCGAGCAGGATCGGGACCTCGCCGAAGATGTCGCCGGCCTTCCGCTCGCCGACGATGCGATCGACTCCGTCGGCGGTTCTGACCACCTCGATCCGGCCCTCGAGCAGAGCGAAGAGCGCCCGTTCGTCTCCCGTGTGGACGGCGTACTCGCCGTCGCTGAGGTTGATGTCGGCCGCGCTCTCGGCTACCCGCTCCCGCTCGGCTTCTCCCAGCGACTCGAAGATCGAGATGGTGCCGATCTCTTCAGCCGACACCATCGTCAACGGTCCCCGGCTCTCATGCGGGCATTCTAGATCCCCGAAACGGAGCGGCGGAATCGTGGGGCCGGGCGGCGCGGAGGTGCAGGTAGAGCGTGATCACGGCGAGCGCGTAGACCGGCGCCGTGATCAGGTTGCTGAACAGGCCGCCGAGCGCGCTCGGCAGGTAGCCGCCGCCGAGCAGGCCGGGGATCAGGTCGGAGCCCGCGCCCTCGGCGGCGGCCTGGAAGGCGACCAGGGCGAGAACGGTGAGCGCGACGAGCCGGAAGTGGGGCCGGACGAGCGCGCGGCTGCGGGCGAAGGCGCGCCGCACGCTCAGATCCTCGAAGTCGATCACGGGCGCGATCAGCGCGAACCAGACCGTGAACACGAGGCCGGGGACGATCAGGGCGATGTAGCCGGCGATCGTGACCAGGGCCAGCGCCACGTCGGCGAGGATCAGGCGCCCGTAGGGCAGCGAGCGGGCCAGCTCCCAGAGCGACTGGTCCGCGTCCTCACGGCCCTCGACCAGGACCCCGGCCGCGATCCCCGAGTAGAGGACCGAGCCGATCATCGGGATCGCGATCTGGGCGATCAGCAGCAGGACGAGCTCCGCGGCGGCCGCCATCCCGAGGTCGTCGTCGGTGATCAGCTCGATCGGGTCGAGCGCCTGCACGAGCCCGATCGGCACGTAGATGGCGATCCCCGCGACGAGCAGGATCGGCCAGCCGCCGCGCAGGGTGGCGAAGGTCTCGGAGGCGATCCGGCGCAGGCTGATGCGGGCGGCCTTCCGCTCCTTCCGCCGCTGCTTCCTGCGTGTCCGCCGGCCGCTGCCCATGAGCCGGAAGCTTGCCCGCTTCCGCGGCGGCCGGCGTTCGATCCCGCTTCACCGCCGCCGCGAGACCGACCTCGAGTGTCGTACGCGCTCCCAAGGTTGGGCTCCTGACCAGGCCTCGCCCCGGGTAGCTGCCCGCTTTGCAACGAGGGGAGGAACGGGAACCCTGGCCGGCGAGCTCGCGCCGGCGACGCCGATCGCGATTCGGGCAGCAATCCGGAAGGTCCTCGGCCAGTGGGGAGGATGACGTCGGAATACCGGCGCGGATCGGCCCAGTGGCCGCCGGTCCTGGGACGCCCCGCGCCAGTGGGGAGGATCACGTCGGGATACCGACGTGGATCTCCCCACTGGCGGGCCACTCGGCAGGCGCGCTCGGGCGGTCCACCATTCCCGTTCGTGGAGTTGCTTGCGGTGCCGGCGTTCCTCAGTCGCGCAGGGCGGCCTCGACCACGCGCGCGCAGCGGCGGCCCTCGGCGATCGCGGTGACGATCAGCGAGGCCCCGACCC
This sequence comes from uncultured Conexibacteraceae bacterium, assembly GCA_964487515.1. Classification (GTDB taxonomy): domain Bacteria; phylum Actinomycetota; class Thermoleophilia; order Solirubrobacterales; family 70-9; genus RHKX01. The sequence goes on from CAZARJ010000019.1 coordinate 3,730, forward strand.
GCGCGTCCCCGGCCGCGTAGACGCCCTCGGCGGAGGTCGCGAAGCGGCGGGTCCTGAGGTTGCCGCGCCGGTCGAGCTCCAGCCCCAGGTCGCTGACCAGGCCCTCGTGCTCGGGGTGCGTGAAGCCGACCGCGATCAGCACAAGGTCGGCCGGCAGCGTGTGCTCGCTGCCCTCGATCCCGACCACGGTGCGCGAGGAGTCGCCGGTCACCTCGCGTGCCCGCACGCCCTCGACCCGCCCGTTGCCGGAGAGGCCGATCACCTCGCGGCCGAAGCGGCGCTCGCCGCCCTCCTCCAGGGCGTAGGTGGTCAGCAGCCGCCGCGGCTGCTCGGGCCAGGGCGTGCTCGCGTAGCGCCCGCTGGCGGGGACCGGGGGATAGACGTCGAGCAGCAGCGCGTCCTCGGCTCCCTCGCGCAGCGCGTTGGAGATGCAGTCCATGCCCGTGTCGCCGCCGCCGATCACGATCACCCGCTTGCCCGCCGCGCTCACCTCGTCGCCGCGCAGCTTCGCCGGCCGCCCCTGGGACCGGGCGACCCAGCGGTTGCGCGCGTAGAGGTACTCCATCGCCAGGTGGATCCCGTCCAGCTCGCGCCCCGGCAGCTCCAGGTCGCGCTCGGTGCGCGAGCCGATCGCCAGGACCACGGCGTCGTGGCCGGCGCGCAGCTCGTCGACCCCGACGTCCCGCCCGACCTCCGTGTCGTAGACGAACTCGATTCCCTCGCGCTCGAGCAGGTCGATGCGCCGGTCGATCATCCACTTCTCGAGCTTCGCGTCCGGGACCCCGAAGCGCATCAGCCCGCCCGGGGCCTCGTCGCGCTCGTAGACGGTCACGCTGTGGCCGACCTTGTTCAGCTCCGCCGCGGCCGCCATCCCGGCCGGGCCGGCGCCGACCACGGCGACCCGCTTGCCGGTCCGCGTCAGGGGCGGCTCGGGGACGACCCAGCCCTGCTCGAAGGCGTTGTTGATGATCCAGTACTCGATCTGCTTGATCATCACCGGGTCGTCGTCGATGTCGAGCACGCAGGCCGACTCGCACGGCGCCGGGCAGACCAGGCCCGTGAACTCGGGAAAGTTGTTGGTCGCGTGCAGCTGCTCGATCGCGGCCTTCCAGTCGCCGACCCGGGCGAGGTCGTTCCAGTCCGGGATCAGGTTGCCGAGCGGGCAGCCGTTGTTGCAGAAAGGGACGCCGCAGTCCATGCAGCGGGCCGCCTGCTCGCGCAGCTCCGGCTCCGGCAGGGTGCCGTAGATCTCGCCGTAGTCGCGCACCCGCTCGGCCGGGTCGCGGTTCGGCGCCGGGGCGCGCGGAGCTTCGAGGAATCCGTGGTGGTTGGGCATCGTCGGCCTCCGATCAGGCGAGGTTCACGGTGCGCGCCTTGGCGGGCGGGGCGGTGTGGGCGAGGGCGGCCCGATAGCCGGGCGGGATGACGACGGTGAACTCCGCCGGCGCTTCCGCCCAGCGCTCGAGGAGCCCGGCGGCGACGGGCGAGCCGGTGCGGCGCTCGTGCTCGGCGATCAGCTCGCGCAGGAAGCCCTTCCCGTCGGGATGGACCTCCTCGAGCTCGACCATCTCCGTGTTGCAACGCTCCGGGAACGTCCCCTCGGGATCCCAGACGCACGCGATCCCGCCGCTCATCCCGGCGGCGAAGTTGTGGCCGGTGGGGCCGAGCACGACCACGAAGCCCCCGGTCATGTACTCGCAGCCGTGCTCGCCGACCCCCTCGACGACCGCCAGCGCGCCCGAGTTGCGGACCGCGAAGCGCTCCCCGACGAGTCCGCGGAAGAACGCCTTGCCGCCGGTCGCGCCGTAGAGGGCGACGTTGCCGGCGATCACGTTGCGCTCCCCGCGGTAGCCGGCCCCGGGCGGCGGGCGGACCGCGAGCACGCCGCCCGACAGGCCCTTGCCCGCGTAGTCGTTGACGTCGCCGGCGACCGTGATCGACACCCCGGGGGCGAGCCAGGCGCCGGCGCTCTGGCCGGCCGAGCCGCGGAGCTCGAACCGGATCGTGTCCTCGGGCAGCCCGGCGGCCCCGTGCGCCGCGACCACCGCGCTCGAGACCCGCCCGCCGACGGCGAGGTCGATGTTGGTCACCTCGGTCGCGTGCCGGACCGGCTCGCCGCGCTCGATCGCCGGCGCCGCGGGCCCGAACAGGCGGCGCTCGTCGAAGGAGGCGCCGACCGGGTGCTCGGGCGCGTCGGCCGGGATGTGGCCGCGCGGCGCCTGCCGCGCCTTCGGCGGCACCGCCAGCAGCGGCTCCAGGTCGAGGTAGCGCGTCTTCCAGTGCTCGTTGCCGAGATCCTGCTCGAGCAGCTCGGTGCGCCCGACGAGGTCGCCGTAGCGCTTCACCCCGAGCTGCGCCATCAGCTCGCGGGCCTCCTCGGCGACCATGACCAGGTACTCGACCACGTGCTCGGGCTTGCCGGCGAAGCGGGCGCGCAGCTCCGGATCCTGCGTCGCGACCCCGACCGGGCAGGTGTTCAGGTGGCAGACGCGCATCATGATGCAGCCGGTCGCGATCAGGGGCGCGGTCGAGAGCCCGACCTCGTCGGCGCCGAGCAGCGCGGCGATGACGACGTCGCGCCCGGTGCGGATCTGCCCGTCGGTCTGCAGGACCACGCGGCTGCGCAGGTCCGCGTCGAGCAGCGCCTGCTGGGTCTCGGCCAGGCCGATCTCCCAGGGGACCCCGACGTGCTGGATCGACGACAGCGGCGAGGCGCCGGTGCCGCCGTCGTGGCCGGCGATCACCAGGTGGTCGGCGCCCGCCTTGACGCAGCCCACGGCCACCGTCCCGACCTCCGACTCGGCCGCCAGCTTGACCGACACGCCGGCGCGCGGGTTGGCGGCGCGCAGGTCGTAGATCAGCTGCTTGAGGTCCTCGATCGAGTAGATGTCGTGGTGGGGGGGCGGGGAGATCAGCTCGGTCCCCGGCATCGCGTAGCGCAGCGAGCCGATGTAGGGATCGACCTTGTGGCCGGGGAGCTGGCCGCCCTCGCCGGGCTTCGCCCCCTGGGCGACCTTGATCTGGATCTGGTCGGCGCGGGCGAGGTACTCGATGTCGACCCCGAACCGCCCGGAGGCGATCTGGCGGATCCGCGAGCGGCGCTCGTCTCCGTTCGGGTCGGGAGTGTCGCGGCGCCGGTCCTCGCCGCCCTCGCCGCTGTTCGAGTAGCCGCCGATGCGGTTCATCGCGATCGCGAGGGTCTCGTGCGCCTCAGGGGAGAGGGCGCCGAGGCTCATCCCACCGGTCGAGAAGCGGCGCACGAGCTCGGCCGCCGGCTCGACCTCGTCGAGGTCATACGGGACGTCGGAGGGGCGCAGCCGGAGCAGGCCGCGCAGCAGCGCATGCGCCGCGTTCTCCTCGTTCACGCGGCGGCTGAACTCCTCGTAGGACTCGCGCCGCGCCTCGCCCTCGGTGCGGACGGCGTGTTGCAGCGAGGCGATCGTCTGCGGATCCCACATGTGCTTCTCGGCGTCGCGCCGCCAGCGGTAGACGCCCCCCTGGGGGAGCAGCTTCTCGTGCCCGGCGGCGAGGCGCGCGTCCTCGACGTGCGCGGGCAAGGCGAGGTCGTGCTGCTCGGGATATGCGCGGGCGTGCCGCTCCAGCGCCTCGGCCGCGAGCTCGGCGATCCCGATCCCGCCGAGCCGCGAGTGTGTGCCGGTGAAGTGCTCGGCGACGACGTCATCGGCGAGGCCGACGATCTCGAAGATCTGGGCGCCGCGATAGGAGCGCAGCGTCGAGATGCCCATCTTCGAGAGCACCTTCAGCAGGCCCTTGGCGATCGCCGCGATCGCCCGGTCCGCGGCCTCGGGGACGGGCCCGTCGAGTCCCACCGTGGGCTGGTCGAGGACGGTGATCGTCTCCAGCATCAGATACGGGTTGATCGCCGTCGCCCCGAAGCCGAGCAGCGCCGCCATGTGGTGGATCTCGCGCGGCTCGCCGGACTCGATCACCAGCGCCGCGCGCAGCCGGGTGCCCTCGCGGACGAGCGCGTGGTGGACGGTCGAGCAGGCGAGCAGGGCCGGGATCGGGACCCGGTCGGCGTCGGTGGCACGGTCGCTGAGCACGAGCAGCGTCGTGTCGCCGCGCAGCGCCTCCACCGCCTCGGCGCGGAGCCGGTCGAGGGCGCCCTCGAGGCCCGCCGCGCCCTCGGCCAGCGGCCAGGTAATGTCCAGGGTGGTCGGGGCGAGCGCGTTGTGGGGGTTGCGCCGCAGCCGCTCGAGCTCGAAGTCGGTCAGGATCGGCTGGCTGAGCTCGACGTGCTGGACGGTCTCCGGCGTCTCGCTGAGCAGATTGCCCTGCGGGCCGATGTCGGTGCGCAGGCTCATCACGCACTGCTCGCGCACCGAGTCGATCGCGGGGTTGGTGACCTGGGCGAAGCGCTGCTTGAAGTAGCTGAACAGCGAGGGGCGCTGCTCGGAGAAGACGGCCAGGGCGAGGTCGTTGCCCATCGAGCCGGTCGGCTCGCGCCCGTCGCGCAGCAGCGGCGCCAGCACCGTGCGCAGGTCCTCCTGCGAGTAGCCGAAGGCGAGCTGGCGGGTGCGCAGCGGCTCGATCGGCTCGATCGTCGCGTGCGGGTCGGGCAGCTCGCGCACGCCGAGCTTGCCGTCCTCGTGCCAGTCGCCGAACGGGGCCGAGGCCGCCACGTCGCGCTCCGGCTCCCCGTCGGTGCGGACCAGGCCGCGCTCGAGGTCGACGAGGAAGAGCTGCGCCGGCTCCAGCCGGCCCATGCGCGCGACCTTGCCGGGCTCGACGGTGAAGATCCCCGACTCCGAGCCGAGGCAGACCCAGCCGTCGCGCGTGATCGTCCAGCGCCCCGGGCGCAGCCCGTTGCGGTCCAGCATCGCGCCCAGGGTGCTGCCGTCGCTGAAGGCGATCGCCGCCGGGCCGTCCCAGGGCTCGAGCAGCCGCGAGTGGTAGCGGTAGAAGCCGCGCAGCTCCTCGGAGACGTCGTCGCGGCCCTCCCAGGCGGCCGGGATCATCATCATCATCGCGTGCTCGGGAGAGCGGCCCCCGAGGGCGAGCAGCTCCAGGGCGCGGTCGAAGGCGGTCGAGTCGGAGACGTCGTCGTCGATCAGCGGCAGGCA
>CAZARJ010000019.1:8913-14630 GCA_964487515.1 uncultured Conexibacteraceae bacterium
CCGATCCGCGCCCGCAGCAGCTCGTGGGGGATCCCGACCATGATCCCGGCGCCGTCGCCGGTCGCCGCGTCGGCTCCGGTCGCGCCCCGGTGCTCGAGCCGGTCGAGGGCGACCAGGGCGCGGTCGATCGTCTCGCGCATGGCCTGGCCGTCGAGCCGGGCGACGAAGGCGACCCCGCAGCCGTCGTGAAAGCGGGCCGGGTCGTAGACGCCGTGGAACGGCGCCGCGGAGGGGCGGCCCGAAAATCGGTCCTCGAAGGGTCGGGTGGTGCTTTGGTCGCGGCTGCTCATTGGGAGGAAAGCGTCCAGGGAACGCGCCGCCCAATGGCACCTACCCCGGTTGGTTTGGCCCCGTCCACCTGCTTCTCTGCCCGGTCGGCAGGGTGCGGCGGGCGAGGAATTTTACGGCAAGCGGGGCCGATTCGCTGCTCCAGCCGGATCGGCGGCTGCGCGCGCTGCGCCGGCGAGGGCTCGCTGCCGCGCGGGTGCGAAAGGCGGGCAGATGGGTAGTGGCCTGGCAGGACCGATGCCCGGAGCTACGGCGAGACCGCTTGATGAAGCCCCCTGCGACGAGTCGCGGGCGGGGGGCCCCGCGATCGCGGAGGCCTACGGGAGGCTCCTCGGCGACCTCTCCGCGAGCGGCCTGGCGGCGGAGAAGGAGCGGATCGCGCGCGAGCTCCGCGAGCGCGGCGTCACCTTCGGCGCGCCGCCGGAGCCCTTCGACGTCGACCCGGTCCCGCGCCTGATCTCGGCCCGGGAGTGGGAGCGCCTGGAGCGCGGGCTGGCGCAGCGCGTCCGGGCGCTGAACCGCTTCCTCGCCGATGCCTACGGGCCCCGCCGGGCGGTGGCCGCGGGCGTGCTGCCGGGGCGCGTGATCGAGGAGGCGGACTCCTTCGAGCCCGCGATGGCGGTCCCGGGGGCGCCCGCGCCGCGCGCCGTGCTCGCGGGGATCGACCTCGTCCGCGGCCCGGGCGGGGAGCTACAGGTGCTCGAGGACAACCTCCGCGCGCCCTCGGGGATCGCCTACCTGCTCGCGGCCCGGCGGGCGCTGCGGCCGCTCGCCGGGCTTTGCGGGCTCGTGCCGCGCGGCCTGGACGGCTCCCTCGGCGCCTTCGCGGACGCGGTCGCCGGCGCCGCCCCGGGGCCGGGCGCGGGCGACGGCTCGGCGGCCGTCCTTCTGACCGACGGCCCGGGCGCTCCAGCGGCCTACGAGCACCGCGAGCTCGCGGGCCGGCTCGGCATGGACGTCATGACGGCGGCCGGGCTGCGCCGCGACGGTGACCGGCTGCTGCTCGCCGGCGGACGGGGCGGGCGGTCCCGGCCCGTCGGCGTCGTCTACCACCGGGTCGACGACGAGCGGCTGACGGCGCGCGACGGGGGCCGGACCGCGCTCGGGGAGCTGCTCGCCGAGCCGCTCCGGGCCGGCCGGGTGGGCTGCGTCAACTCGCCCGGCAGCGGCCTCGCCGACGACAAGGCGGTGCACGTCTACGCCGAGGCGCTGATCGGCTTCTATCTCGGCGAGGAGCCGCTGCTGCGCTCGGTCCCCGGCTACGACCTCGGCGATCCCGCCCAGCGCGAGCGGGCGCTGCCGCGGATCGAGGCGGGCGAGCTGGTCGTCAAGCCGCGGGCCGCGTTCGGCGGCGAGGGGGTCCAGCTCGGGCCCCGTCAGGGCCGGGGAGAGCGGGAGCGCACGGCGCGCCGAGTGCGGGAGCGCCCGCAGGGATTCGTCGCCCAGGAGCCCGTCTCGCTGTCGGTGCATCCGACGCTCGTCGACGGCCCCGGGATCGCCCCGCGCCGCGTCGATCTGCGCCCCTACGTGATCAGCGGGCCGGAGCGGATCACCGTGCTGCCCGGCGGGCTGACGCGCTTCGCCCACGAGCGCGACGAGATGGTGGTCAACAGCGGGCGGGGAGGAGGGGCGAAGGACACGTGGATCGTGTGAGCGACGCCGTCTCCGAGCTCGTCGAGCCGCGGGGGGCCGGGGAGCTGCCGCTGATCGGGGTGACCACCTCCGAGATCCGCCCGGCACGCACGATCTCCCCCCGCGCCGAGGGCGAGCCCGTCTCCCACGAGATGGCGATCGGTCTCAACTACATCCGGGCGATCGAGGAGGCCGGGGGGCTGCCGGTGGCGATCCCGCCGCTGCGCCTCGATGCGATCGAGCCGCTGCTCGGCCGCTTCGCGGGCCTCTGCCTGCCGGGCGGCCCCGACATCGACCCCGCGCAGTACGGGCAGCCGCCCGACCCGAGCCTCGGCGACACCGAGCCGGCCCTCGACCGCTTCGAGCTCGCCGTCGCCCGCGCCGCCCGCGAGCGCGAGCTGCCGCTGCTGGCGATCTGCCGCGGCGCCCAGGTGCTGAACGTGGCCCGCGGCGGGACCCTGATCCAGCATCTTCCCGACCTCGTGGCCGAGGACGGTGACGAGGAGGTCGCCCACCGCCAGAGCACGGCCGGAAACCGGCCCTCGCACCCGATCCGGATCGAGGCCGGCAGCCGCACCGCCTCGGCGTTCGGGGGCACGGCGGGCGCGGTCAACTCGTTCCATCACCAGGGGATCGAGCGGCTCGGCGGGGAGCTGCGCGCCACCGCCTGGGCGGCCGACGGGACGATCGAGGCGATCGAGGGGCGCGAGGACACCTTCACGGTCGGGGTGCAGTGGCACGCCGAGCTGATGAGCGACCGTCCCGAGGAGCGGCGCCTCTTCGCGGATCTCGTCGAGGCCGCCGGCCGGCGCGCGGGGCGCGCCGAGGAGGCCTCCCGTGCGCCCCGCTGACGCCGGCCTCCCGGTCTGGGCCCGGTGGCGTGCGGAGGCGGGCCGGCCCGGCTACACGCTCGGGGTGGAGGAGGAGGCGATGCTGCTCGACCCCGGGAGCTGGGAGCTCGCGCATCGCTCGGCCGAGCTGCTCGAGGCGGTCCCGGCCGAGCTGCGCGGCAGCGTCGGCGCGGAGACCCAGGGCTCCGTGATCGAGATCCAGACCGGGGTCGCGGGAAGCGTGGCGGAGGCGATCGACGAGCTCTGCGCGCTGCGGGCCCGGCTCGCCGAGCTCGCCGCCGGCCTGGGCCTGCGCATCGCGGCGGCGGGAACGCACCCGTTCGCGGTCTGGCAGGACATCAAGATCGCGGCCGGCGACCGCTACCGGTTCGTCCACGGCTCGATGCAGGAGCTGGCCCGCCGCGAGCCGACCTTCGCCATGCACGTCCACGTCGCGGTGCCGGACGCGGAGGCGGCGATCCGCGTCCACGACCGGATCCGGGTCCATCTGCCGGTCCTCCTCGCCCTGTCCGCCAGCTCGCCCTACTGGCAGGGCCGCGACACGGGCCTGGCCTCGGCGCGGACGCCCCTCTTTCAGGCCTTCCCGCGCGTCGGGATCCCGCGCCTTCGGCAGCTACGGCGCCTACGTCGAGGCGGTCGACCTGCTCGTCCGCACCGACGCGATCCCCGACCCGTCCTTCCTCTGGTGGGACGTGCGGCCGCAGCCGGCGCTGGGCACGGTCGAGATCCGGATCATGGACGCGCAGCCGATCTGCCGCGATGCCGCGCCGCTCCTCGCCCTCACGGCCTGCCTCGTGCGCCTCGAGGCCGAGGAGGGGTTCGCGGGCCCCGCCGCCATCGCGGCTCAGGAGGCGATCGAGGAGAACCGCTTCCTGGCAGCGCGCGACGGGGTCGACGCGGAGTTGATCGATCCCGTGCGCGACCGCCGCATCCCCCTGTCGGAGCTCCTCGTGGAGCTGGTCGGGCGCTGCGAGCCACACGACCGCGAGCTCGGCTGCGCCGCCGAGCTCGCCGCGGTGGCGGAGCGGCTCGCCAGCCCCGCCGCCCGGCGCCAGATCCAGAACGCCCGCGCCGCGCCGTCGCTGGCCGGCCTCGTCGAGCTGCTCGCCGACCGCTACGTCGAGGGCGACGAGCGCCCCGGCGCCGCCGGCGGCGCGGCGATGAGCTGAGCCCCAGCCGGCCCGGCCGGTGGCCGCGCGGCCTCTACTCGAGCGGCTTGACGCCGCCGGCGTCGTTGATCCAGCGTTGCTCGAGGCGATCCAGCTCGCCCGACTCGCGCAGCTCGTCGACCGCCGCCGTGACGCAGCCGGTGAGCGGCGATCCCTTGGCCAGCAGCGCGCCCCACTTGTCGCCGCCGGGGGCCGGGAACTCTCCCACGATCGTCGCGGCGGGGACCTGCTCGGCCGTCATGTACAGGGCCGTCGGGGTATCGACGACGACCGCGTCCACCTGACCCCGCCGGAGAGCGTCCACCACGTCGGTGGAGGCGTCGTAGACGCGCGGCTCGGCCTCCGGCTGGATCGACTCGTTCACGGCGTCGAGGCTGGTGGTTCCGACCTGGACGCCGATCCGCGCGCCGGCGAGGTCGGCGAGGCTCCGCGCCGCGGCGGCGCCGGTGCCCTTCAGCGCGACGACGGCCTGCGGGGCCTCGTAGTAGGGCGAGGAGAAGTCGACCGCCTCCTCGCGCTGGGGCGTGATCGAGATCTGGTTCAGGTCGAGGTCGAAGTCCTTGCGGCCGGGCGCGTAGGACGAGTTGAACGGCACCACGGTCCACTCGACATCCTCGCGTGAGAAGCCGAGCTGCTCGGCGATCGCGTAGCCGACGGCGCTCTCGAAGCCCTTGCCGCTGGTCGGGTCGTCGCCGACGAAGTAGGGCGGGTAGGCGGGGCTGTCGGTGGCGATCGTCAGCGTTCCCGCCGCGAAAGTGTCGAGGGAGCCGGGGGTGCACGAGGCGAGCTCCGCCGGGCCGCCCGCCGGGTCGCCGCCCTCCTCGGGCTCTCCGCAGGCAGCAAGCGACGACGCGGCGGCAAGCAGGCAGATCAGGGTGAGCAGGGCGGAGCGGGATGCGTGCGGCACGGTCAGTCGGCGGGCCGGAAACGGCGACCGCGGCATCCTACGGGCTGTGCGCCCGCCCCCGGCGCTCCACCGATCCCCCCGCGGCGAAGTTCGAAAGGATGCCGGGCCCGTGCCGCCCGCCGACCCGCAGCCCGGCTCCTTCGAGGCCACCACCGCGGTCGAGCCGCTGGGGGAGGGGCGGTACCGCGCCGCGGTCGACCCCGGCTGGTTCGGCCCGCCGGGGCCCAACGGGGGCTTCATCGCCGCGCTGGTCCTGCGCGCGATCCGCGCCGAGATCGACGCTCCCCGGCGGCTGCCGCGATCGCTGACGGTGCACTACCTGCGCCCGCCCGCCGCGGGTCAGGCGGAGATCGAGGTGGCGGTCGAGCGCGCCGGCCGCACCGCGACGAGCTGTTCGGCGCGCATCGTCCAGGACGGACGGCCCGTGACGCTGGCCCTCTGCGTGCTCAGCGGCGAGTACGAGGGGATCGCGCACTGGAGCCCCCGGATGCCGGCGGCTCCGGCGCCCGGGGAGATCGACCCGATCGCGCTCGGGGAGGGAGCGCCGCCCCTGTTCGAGCAGCTCGAGATCCGCCCCGCCTTCGGCCCGGCCCCGTTCAGCGGCGGCTCGGAGGCCGAGGCCGGCGGCTGGATCAGGACGCGGGCGGCGACGCCGCTGGGGCCGGAGCTGATCGCCCTCTACGCGGACGCCTGGTGGCCGGCGCCCTTCGGCGTCCTCGAGCAACCTTCGCCGGCGCCCACGCTCGAGCTGACGATCCACTTCCGGGCCCGCCCGGAGCCCGGCGCCCGCGACGTCCTCACCCGCTTCCGGGCGGCGGCGTCGATCGACGGCCTCTTCGACGAGCAGGGCGAGATCTGGAGCCGCGAGGG
>CAZARJ010000020.1:0-4529 GCA_964487515.1 uncultured Conexibacteraceae bacterium
CCCGGGCGGCGGGAAGCTCGGGGACGTTCGTGCTCACGCTCAACTCGCGCGCCCGCAGGACCCTCGCCCGGCAGCGGGTGAAGCTCTACGGCAGCGACGGGCGCGGCTCGCGGCGCGAGATCCGGGTCGACGTGCGCGGCGGTGACGTGGGGACGATCGCCCGCGTGCGGCTCGGCTCGCGGATCGAGCTGCGCTCGCGGGCGCGCGGCAAGCGCCGGGTGGCGCCGCTGCGCGGCCCGTTCGTGACGCTCGGTCAGACGCGCTCGCACATGTCCGCGAAGCTCGCCGGCACCCAGTACACGCTGCTGCGCATGCCCGGCATGCCGGCCGAGGCCTACGACCCGACCACCGGAGTGGTGCACGTCAAGTCGTCGAAGGTGAGGCTGGCGGGCCGGCTGCGCCACAGGCTGACCAAGCGGCTGCGGGTGCGCCGCCTGCCGCGCAAGATCGGCCGGGTCAGGATCCGGGCCAACCTCAGGCCGGTGCCGATCGAGGAGGCCGAGCCGCCGCTGCTCGAGCGTCCCGCGGGCGCGGTCGACGTGACCTCCGCGGAGCTGACCTGGCGGGCGCGCGAGTCGTTCATCGGCTACATCAGCGACGCCCCCGACGGCAAGGGCGGGACGACGACCTCCAACGGGGCGACCGACGGGCCCCTGGAGACCCTGCCCGGCACCCACAACGCGTACGTGTACCAGTTCAACTTCCCCTTCCAGGAGGGCTGGCGCGATCCCTCCGACGGCCTCACCCGCCTGCAGATGGGCGGCACGCTGAACTTCCACAAGCTGATCGCGCCGTTCTGGATCGACCTCGACGCCTCCGACCCGGAGATCGAGCTCAACGGCGAGGACTCGCGCATCATCGTGCGGCTTGACGGGCGCGAGAACAACTCCGACCAGCAGAACCGGCGCGCGGTGGCGGTCAACCTCGACCTCGAGGCGGCGGGGCCGCCCGTCGTCACCGAGGAGGGCGGCGCGACCACCTGGAGCTGGAGCCGGATCCCGGCGACGAACCCGGGCGGTCCCACGGCGTGGCCGTTCGCGGGCTTCTACCCGGCCGGCGACGAGTGGGGACGCGCGGAGCTCGAGCTCACCGTCGGCGGGGGGGTCGAGCCGTAGTGGCGGCGAGGCGACAGGCGCGGCGCATCCACGGTGGCGCGCTCCCGCGTCCGCCGACCCCGGCGCTCCTCGCGCTGGCGGCCCTGATCGTGGCCGCCGGGCTCGCGCTCGCCGGCCCCGCGACGGCGGGCGCCGCCGGCCCCGCGGTGCAGGTGCGGCCGATCTCGGGCCCGGCGGAGACGGTCGAGCTGTCGCAGCTCGGCAACCCGGACGTTCGCGCCGACTACGTCCTGCGCGACAGCGGCGGCGGGCAGAGCACCGAGTCGGTCGACGGCTACTCGCTGGAGAGCGTCCTGCGCGCGGCGGGCGCCAACGTGTTCAGCTTCTCCTACCTCGAGGTCAGCCGGCCCGGGGGCGGGGCCGTCGCGCTCACGAACTACCAGGTCCGCAACGCGAACGCCTTCCCCGACGGCCCGCCGGTGATCTTCGACGACGGCGGCAGCGCGGGCTTCCTGCGCCCCAGCGCCGGCGGCTCGGACGCGAACGCCGGCGACCGCTTCAGCACCGGCACGCTGAAGGTGCGGCTGCGCTCCGGCGCGCTGCTCGACGTCTCCGCGAGCGCTTCGAAGACGAAGATCAAGGCCGGCGACACGATCACCTTCTCGGCCAAGCTGATGCGCTCGGCCGCGGGCCAGGAGGTCTCGTTCTCGTGGAGCTTCGACGACGGGGCGCGCGGCTCGGGAGCGCGGGTCACGCACCGGTTCCGCAAGGCGGGCAGCTACCACGTCGTCGTCAGCGTCACGGCGCCCGGCGACAGCACCGGCAACAGCGACGTGGTCGCGGTCCAGGTCGGCAAGCTGAAGAAGGACAAGAAGGACCGGCCGGGGGGCGGCAACAACAAGGACGACAAGGCCCCCGACAGCGGGCCCTCCGACGGGCCCGGCGGCGACGACTACGGCGACGGCGGCGGCAGCGGCGACGGCGCGGGCACGGGACAGAGTCGGGGATCCGACCGGGGCGGGCCGGACGGCGCCGGGCAGCCGGAGCGGACCCGCAAGCGTGACCGCCGGAGCGAGGCGGCGCCCGACGACACCGAGCCGGTCCGGGGCGAGCTGCTCGACGTCGACGAGGCCCGGCCGCAGGACGTTGCCGAGGAGCAGCAGAGCGCCGAGGAGAGGTCCGCGGCGCGCACCGGGACCCCGCAGGAGGCGGACGGCTTCGGCGTGCCGGGGGCCGCGATCGGCGTGCTGGGCGTGCTCGGGCTGCTCGGAACCGGGGCGCTGGTCGAGCTCGAGCGCCTGCGGCCCGCCGCCCTCGCCGGGCGCTGGCGCGAGCTGCTCGGCAAGATGAAGCTTCCATGGCGGTAGAGCAGGTCCTATTCGAGGTCTCCGAGGCCCTCCGGATCCCGGTTCTCATCCTGGCGCTGATCGCGCTGGCGCTGGTCCTGTACGAGCTCGGGGCGCTGGCGGGGGAGCTGTTCCGGCGCCGCGGTCGCAGCATCAGGGGGCTCGAGCGCGCCGTCGCCCACGCCCGCGACGCGCTCGCCCGCGGCGATCAGCTCGCCGCCCGCGCCGCCCTCTGGACGGTCGCCTGGAGCCCGGGCATGCGCCGGGCGCTGAGCGCGATCGTCGAGTTCCACAACCAGCCCGGCGGCCGCGACCGGATCGCCAAGCGGCTGGCCGAGTTCGACTACCGCTCCGTCCGCCGCCTGGAGCGGACCCGGATCCTGGTCCGGATGGGCCCGGCGCTCGGCCTGATGGGCACCCTGATCCCGCTCTCTCCCGCCCTCGCCGGGCTGGCCGGCGGCGACGTCGAGACGCTGACCGAGAACCTGCGCGTCGCCTTCAGCGTCACCGTGCTCGGCCTGCTGGTCGGCGCGATCGCCTTCGCGATCTCGCTGGTCCGCGACCGCCTCTACGGCCAGGACTACTCCGACGTCGAGTACGCCGCCAGCACGATCGAGGGCGCCGCGATCCCGGCCACCGTGCCCGCGGGCGCCGTGCCCGGCGTGCCCGCGAGCGGACCGGCTCCCAGCGCCGGAGGTGGGGCATGAGCGTCAGCGCGCGCGCCCGCCGGCACGAGGATCGCGGCGGCGATCCCCTGGACGGGCTGGTCAACCTCTTCGACCTCGGGATCGTGCTCGCGGTCGCCTTCCTGCTCGCGGCGCTCTCCTCGCTGGAGCTGAGCAACGTGCTGACCGACAAGGAGGCCGCGCAGCGCGCCGCGGCCGCCGCCGACGCCGTGACCGTGACCAAGGACGAGACCGTGAAGCAGATCGAGCTCGACCCCGGAGAGCGGGTGGTCGGCAAGGGGCGCGAGGTGGGCCGCGTCTACAGGCTCGATGACGGCCGCACCGTGATCGTGCGCCCGCGCCGCGACCGCGGCGGCGAGTAGCCGGGCGTCGCCCCGAGAGCGCGATCCGCGCGGGTGAGGCCGCGTGCACGCCCGCTGCCAGCGGGAAGCGCCGCGCTTGCCGGGCTCAAGCCTTTCGCCCCGGCTGACGAAGAAGACCCCGATGAGCAATCTCGATTTCGCCGACGTGCTCACCCGGATGGTCGAGATGCGCGCCTCCGACGTGCATCTGACCCCCGGCTTCCGTCCCGCCGTGCGCATCCGCGGGCGGATCGTGCCGCTCGAGGACATCCCGCCGCTGACCCCGCAGCAGACGCGCGAGATCGTCTACTCGATCCTCAACGACGACCAGCGCAAGCGGTTCGAGAACAACACCCAGCTCGACTTCGCCTACGCGATCCCCGACGTGGCCCGCTTCCGCGTCAACTGCTTCTTCCAGCGCGGCGCGATCAGCGCCGCCTTCCGCCACATCCCGCAGGAGATCCAGACCCTCCAGGAGCTCAACCTGCCCGCCGTCCTGGAGGAGTTCACCCGCAAGCCGCGCGGCTTCGTCCTCGTCACCGGCCCGACCGGCTCCGGCAAGACGACCTCGCTGGCCTCGATGCTGGACATGATCAACCGCGAGCGCGAGGAGCACATCCTCACGATCGAGGACCCGATCGAGTTCCTGCACCCGCACCACAAGTGCATCGTCAACCAGCGCGAGATCGGCGCCGACGCGCCCGACTTCGCCCTCGCCTTGAAGGCCGCCCTGCGTCAGGACCCCGACGTCATCCTCGTCGGCGAGATGAGGGACCTGGAGACGATCTCCACCGCCCTGACCGCGGCGGAGACCGGCCACCTCGTCTTCGCGACCCTGCACACGCAGTCGACCTCGCAGACGGTGGACCGGATCATCGACGTCTTCCCGGCCTCCCAGCAGCACCAGGTGCGGATGCAGCTCTCGATCGCGCTACAGGGCATCGTCACCCAGCAGCTCCTGCCGACCGCCGACGGCTCGGGGCGGGTCGCCGCCTGCGAGGTCCTCGTCCCGACCCCCGCGATCCGCAACCTGATCCGCGAGGGCAAGACGCACCAGATCTACTCCTCGATCCAGACCTCCGGCTCGACCGGGATGCAGAC
>CAZARJ010000020.1:4629-14570 GCA_964487515.1 uncultured Conexibacteraceae bacterium
AGACGCACCAGATCTACTCCTCGATCCAGACCTCCGGCTCGACCGGGATGCAGACCATGGACGCGCACCTCGCGCAGCTCGTGCGGCAGGGCAAGATCGACGCCAAGCTCGCCGAGCAGCGGGCCGCCGTCCCCGAGGAGCTGCGGCGCCTGCTGGGCGGCGCGGCGTCCAACGGCGCCCCGAAGTATCAGGGCGCCGCCGCGGGCCTGGGGGCGCAGTGAGCGGCGCGGCCGCAAGGGGCCGGGGGCGGCGATGAGCACCTACGCCTTCCGCGCGATCGACGTCGCCGGCACGCCCTCGCGCGGCGAGATCGAGGCCTCCTCCAAGGGGCAGGTCTCCGAGCAGCTGCGTCAGCGCGGCCTGATCGTCCTCGACGTCTCCGAGAAGCGCGAGGCGATGAAGATCGACTCCTTCCTGGACCGCTTCCGGGGCGTGAACATGCGCGAGCTGTCGGTCTTCTCGCGCCAGTTCGCGACCCTGATCGCCTCCGGCATGCCGATGCTGCGCTCCCTCTACACGCTCGAGGACCAGACCGAGGACGAGCGCATCTCGGCCGCGATCGCGGGCCTGCGCGGCGACGTCGAGGCGGGCAGCTCGGTCGCCGACGCGATGGAGCGCCACCCGGCGGTCTTCAACCCCCTCTACCGGTCGATGGTCAGGGCGGGGGAGGGCTCCGGCCGGCTCGAGTCGGCGCTCGAGATGATCGCCGCGCAGCTCGAGAAGCTCGACGCGCTGCGCCGCCAGGTGCGCTCGGCGATCATGTACCCGGCGCTCGTCTTCACCTTCGCGGTCCTGGTGATGATCGTGATCGTCGCCTTCATCGTCCCGATCTTCGCCGGCATCTTCGAGGACCTCGCCTCCGACGTCGACGGCGGCAGCGCCGAGCTGCCGCTGATGACGCGGATGACCGTCGGCGTCTCCGACGCGGTCACCGGCGCCTGGTTCATCCTCATCCCGGCGCTGGCCGGGATCGCGTTCGGCTTCGTGCAGTGGAAGAAGACCGAGCGCGGCCGCTACCAGTGGGACGCGCTGAAGCTGCGCATGCCGGCCAAGATCGGCGACATCGTCCAGAAGGTCGCGATCGCGCGCTGGTCGCGGATCTTCTCCGGCAGCATCGCCGCCGGCGTGCCGATCCTGCAGGCGGTCAAGATCTCCGGCCAGACGGCCGGCAACGAGGTCATCGCGCGGGCGATGGAGGACGTCTACGCCTCCGTGCGCCAGGGCGGCACGATCGCCGGCCCCCTCGGCCGCGCGCCGATCTTCCCGACCATGGTCACGCACATGGTCTCGGTCGGCGAGGAGACGGGCCAGCTCGAGCACATGCTGGGCAAGATCGCCGACTTCTACGAGGCCGAGGTGGACGCCAAGATCAAGGCCCTCACGTCCCTCATCGAGCCCGTGATGATCGTCTTCGTCGGCGCCGTGGTCGGCTTCATCGTGATCTCGATGTACCTCCCGATCTTCAGCCTCTACGACAAGATCCGCTGAGCCGCCTTGATTGCGCCATCGTTTGCGAGTGACGCGCTCGTAAACACCCTGCAAATGCTGCCTTTTTGAGCGCCACCCACTCTCGGGCGACCTGTTTGCGAGTAGCTCCCCAATCGGGCTCTGTTTGCGAGTAACAAGCGCTAGGACCGCTTGAACAAGCGGTCCGGGGTTCCGAAACCGTGGGTGGCACCCCCGCACACTGTGGGAAGGCTCGACAAACCGCTCCGGCAAGCGGGATCCGAGGGTTTTGCTAACTAAGGGGTATGGCCCACAACCTCGACGACAGTGCGATCAGCGTCTTCACAGACGGCTCCTCGAAGGAGCGACCCCGACGGGGCGGCGTAGGCTTCCGCATCGTCACGACGGGCGCGGTCGGGTACCCGGAGGTCTGGGATTCCGATCTGCCTGGCTACCTGGGCGCGACGAACAACTCGATGGAGCTTCAGGCGTGCATCCTCGCCCTGAAGACGATCACCGCCCGGCGGCCGCCGATCGAAGTTGGGAGGTTCAACAAGGTCGTGCTGTACACGGACTCCAGCTACGTGCACAAGAACCTGCCGGTCGCCCGGCAGCGGTGGGCGAGGCAGGGCTGGTATCGCGCTTCGGGGCCACCCGTCTTGAACGCCAAACAGTGGAAGGAGTTCCTGGCCCTTGAACGGCGGGCGCAGCGGTTGGGACTGCCGGTGCGGGTCGAGTGGGTCCCGGGCAAGAGCAGCGAGCACACCAAGGCCGTCGACAAGCTGGCCAAGGCTTCGGCTGAGCGGCCCCAGAGCCTTCCGCTCTCAGGCGGGTCCGTAGCCCGCAAGCTGACTGAGAAGCCAACGCAAGCGGGCTCGGTGCCGATGGAAGCGCAGATCTTGGAGATCCGCATCATCAGCGGTGACTACGAGCCCCTGGCTCGCTGCTCCCGCTACCGCTACGAGGTGGTCGCCGGCGATCTCGAGGGCGAGGCCGACTTTGCCAGCTCCAAGCTCACCCTCCGGCGAAACCATCGCTACCGAGTGCGCATGAACGATGAACAGCGCAATCCGTGGATTGAGGAAGCGCTTGAAGACCTGACGGAGCGCGAGCGGACCTAGGGCCAGGCCGGCTGGGCCATTGCGCTCAAGTGGCTCAGATCAGGCACCGCAGCTTGAGTTCCTCGAGCTCATCGGTCGGGGCCGGCGTGACCGGAGTCGAGCGAGCGGCCGCGGTCGACGGGTTCGATCGACGGACCTTTGTCGGCTTCGTCGAGCCGCTGGTCGCCGTCTTCGATCGCGCCTTCTTCTTGGCCGGCGCTGGCGCTGCCGGCAGCGGCTTGATCTTGATTCCGCGTTCCTGCCGCTGATCGGCGAGGGAGGCGGCGGTCATGGAGAGCAGGGCCAGGTCGACGAGCAGATCGTGGCCGCCCTTGTCGCGGATCCGGGTCCGATCCGCGTCGGCCGTGGCGAGCTTCTTGCCGCCCTGCAGGCGGTTCCAGACTGCCTCCATACCGTTGAGGCGCCGCAGCATGGACTGGCGCATTGCGTAACGCTCCTTGATGGCGCCGATCCCGGCCACATGATGCGGGTAGTAGGTCAGCCGCGACCCAATCGGCCCGCATCTGTTGGCCGAGACGGCCGCAGCCCTTCGAGCACTGCGCGCGCACTCGGAACTTGGCCTCGTCGCTGCTTTGCCCCGCCCGCAGCGCCTCGCCGCTCGAGTGACGCGGCGCGGTCTCCGCGCCGACCATGGCCATGAGCCGGCCGTGGCGAGCACAGCGCAACTGCCCGTACTCGCTGATCGAAGCCACCGTGCCGTCGCGCGAGTAGTCGGCGATCTTGGCCGGGCGGTCCTTCTGGTGCAGGCGGAAGATCGGGTGGATGCCGTAGTCGCACTCGAGCAGCCGGCACCAGTTGTCCTCGTCCCAGGCTGGGTCGCCGGCGATCAACTCACCCGGGCACTCGGGCCAGTGGCGGAACAGGTCGCTGAGCAGCGGCACGATGCAGGCTGCCTCGTCGCTCGCTGCGTCGCAGCTCATCCAGACCAGCGGCAGCCCAGTGGCCTGATCGGCGATGCAGACGTCGTAGTAGCCACGCCAGAACTTGGCGTTGGTCAGGTACTTGCGCGCCGATCCCTTCTCCCCGTCGGCGATGTCGGCCTTGAACCGGTTCCCGTGGACGTAGGCGCGGGCACCGGCCTCGGGGCAGTAACGTCGCCGGCGCTCCTCCTGCTCCTCCGTCTTACCTTTCGGGGTCTGCTTGCACCACGCCGGCCGGCCGGAGCCGTCGATCATCAGGCGCTCGCCGATCCCGGCGTTCGGGTTCATCTCGCGCAGCTTCTTGACCATCTCGAGGTTCGTGGCGATCGCCAGGTCGTGGCAGTAGAGGCGAGGGATCTGGCGGGTGCAGTTCTCGTAACTCCGCATGCGAAGCGACCCGCGGCCCTCGAGCCGCTCGACGAGGCCCCACAGGTCGGGCTCCCCCGCCAGCGTCGAGTAGACGTCGTCGACGTGGGAGCTGAACCCCGACATCGCCAGGAGCATCGCCACGCCCTTGCCGGTGGCGAAGTCGGGCTGCGGGCCCTTGCTGGTCCGAGCCCCGTCCCACGAGTCCCAGAAGGTCCTCATCTCCTCCTGCGACCAGATCAGCTCCAGGTCCTCGACCAGCTTCAGCCGCTCCACCTTCGGGGCGGCCAGGACGGGAGTCGTCTTGACCATCGCCTTCTTCAGAAGATCGGGCTCAAGCCAGCTCTTGTCCTCTCGGCGCTTCGCTACCTCGAGCGTCACGAAGGCCAGCTGCTCCTCGCTGAGCTCGGTCGGTCGGGCCTCGTCATCGCCGAGCAGGCGCTTGGTCCACTTGATGACCTGCGGATCGTTCTTCAGATGCGCCGGCAGGGGGCGGCGCAGATTGATCGGCCGGGGCGGCTCTCGATGCTTCATTGGTTCGCTCCTCGTGTCTCCCTGTGGGAGCTATCTCCCGCGATCAAGATGGGGCAGGACCCGAGCGATACAGGGGAGATAGCTAGCCAAATCTGGTTAGAAACCTACCGGCAGCATCGGACGGAAGCGAACGACTGTTCGCGGTCCAGAAAGCGGCGCGATGGCGTTTACCACCGTGCTGGAATACGGTCAGCGGCGTGACCACAGTGCGTCGAGAACGGCCGCCTGACCAGCATCGGAAGGCGCGGGAGACCGAGCCCAAGACCAAGATCTCGCGGCTGCGGCAGGAAGCCGACTGGACTCAGGAGACGCTCGCTGCCAAGACCGGCATCCCGATCCGCACCGTGCAGCGGCTCGAGCAGGGCGAGATCTTCAACCCCCAGATCCGCCACCTCGTCAACATCGCCACCGCGCTCGGCTGCGAGCTCGAAGATGTCGCTGAGGATGAGTGGATGCGCTGGACCGCGTTCGACCAGCGGGCCGCGGAGCCGCCGGAATGATCTGAGCTCCGCGCTGCGATCCTTTCTCGCCAGGGTTGGAGGTAGGGTTGTCCGGCCGGTCTCTGTGGACCCTCTCATACAGTGAACGCGCCCTTCGACCTCGCTAGCCATCTCGCCCAGCTCGCGGCTCGTGACACCGCGAGGTCGGAAGCTGACGTGCAGAGTCACCTCAAGGCTCTGCTGCTCTACGGCGGCCTCGATCTCGAGGATCCGGAGGTTCGCCTTGAGACGCCGGCCCCGAGCCGTCGGCGTATTGACATCGAAGTCGGCCGCAGCGTCATCGAGTGCAAGAAGGACCTTCGGTTGGGCAACGTCCGTCAGGAGGGTCGCAAGCAGCTCGCCGGCTACGTGGTCGATCGGACCAAGGAACTCGGCCAGCGCTACTCGGGCATCCTCACCGACGGCGCCGAGTGGGAGTTGCTGTCCTGGCGGCAGTCGACCGACGAGCTTGAGCTTGTCTCATCGTTCGAGCTCAAGCCGGAGACCGATCCGGTCTCGTTGGTCGTCTGGCTCGAGGGGGTTCTGTCAACAGCGGAGCGACTCGTCCCGACCCCGGTCGAGGTGAGCCGCAAGCTCGGCTCTGGCGCGCCGGGGTTCGACCTCGACCTGACCGAGCTCCGTGACGCCTACGCCCTGTGCCAGGACCAACCCGAGGTAGCGATGAAGCGCGAGCTGTGGGCCCGCCTTCTAGCAGCCGCCTTTGGCAACCAGTTCTCCGACGACGAAACGCTGTTCATCGAGCACACCTACCTGGTGCTGACAGCCGAGATCATCGCTCACGCCCTGATGGGTTTCGACCTAGCCAGCGGTGAGATCAGCCCCGAGGACCTCGTCAGCGGCGCCGTCTTCCGCAAGTTGGAAATCGGTGGCGTCGTCGAGGCCGACTTCTTTGACTGGCCGGTCGAGATCCCGCAGGGTCAGGCGTTCGTCTCCGGTCTTGCTCGACGGCTGAGCCGCTTCGACTGGTCCGAGGTCGAGCACGATGTCCTCAAGATCCTGTACGAGTCGGTGATCGACGCCGAGACCCGGCATGCCCTCGGCGAGTACTACACCCCGGACTGGCTGGCCGAGCGGATGGTCGAGTCGGTGATTGATGACCCCTTGGAGCAGCGGGCCCTGGATCCGGCCTGCGGGAGCGGCACGTTTCTGTTCTGGGCCCTGCGCCGCTTCTTCGCTGCCGCCGAGGAGGCTGGCGTCGAGACCAAGGAGGCCGTCGCCGAGGCGACCAAGCATGTCTTCGGCATCGACCTGCATCCGGTCGCGGTCACCCTGGCGCGAGTCACCTACCTATTGGCGATCGGGACCGAACGACTCCAGGAGCGAGACGCGCTGTCGATCCCGGTCTATCTGGGCGACTCGATCCAGGTCGGCCAGAACACCAGCGTGCTCGCCCCCGATGGCATCGAGGTCTACACGACAGACGGGCTCGAGCTGTTCGCCCAGGTCCTCAAGTTCCCTGAGGAGGTTGTCGCCGAAGCTGGATCGTTTGATCGGCTCGTGGCCGAGATGGCGACACGAGCCGCGAATCGCAAGCCCGGGACCAAGCCACCATCGATCAAGGCCGTGCTCAAGCGTCACGCGGTCAGCGGCGAGAAGGCTCGGGAGGAGCTGGAGACGACCTTCGCTGTGCTGTGCCACCTGCACGACCACGCCCGCGATCACATCTGGGGCTACTACGTTCGCAACCTGGCCCGGCCGCTTGAGTTCACTCGCTCTGAACGTCGGGTCGACCGGTTGATCGGCAACCCGCCCTGGCTGCGCTACAACGCCATGCCGCAGGCCACGCAGCGCGAGTTCAAGCGGCTCTCTCAGGAACGACAGATCTGGGCGCCGGCGCAAGTGGTCACGAGTCAAGACCTGGCCGGCCTTTTTGTTGCCCGTTGCGCTGAGCTCTACCTGAAGCCCGACGGTGCCTTCGGCTTCGTCATGCCGGTCAGTGCGTTGACCCGCCTCCAGTACGAGGGCTTCCGGACCGGAGAATTCAGCGGGACCGCGAGTCTGATCTCGGTCGACTTCGACGTGCCCTGGGAGCTGAGCGGCGTGCGCCCGCACCCGTTCCCCGTTCCAGCCGCAGTGGTCTTTGGCGAGCGAGCAGCGAGCTCAGGCGCGATGCCTGAGGTTGCCGAAATGTGGGAGGGCAAGGTCCCCGACCACTACCGGGCCTGGGAGGAGGCCGAGGAGCACCTAAACAGCAAGCAGGGCGAGCTGGTCGTCGCCAGCGACGAGTACCTCTCGCCCTATGGCGGCCTGGTGCGCCAGGGAGCCAATCTGGTGCCACGGGTCCTGATGACCGTGGAAGATCAGCCGGCGACGGCGCTCGGTGTGCCGGCGGGGAAGCGAGCGGTGCAGAGCGATCGATCCGCACCTGAGCGCGAGCCATGGAGTGAGCTCGAGACAGTCAAGGGCACAGTCGAGGAAGGGTTTGTCTACCCGATGGCGCTCGGCGAGAGCGTCCTGCCGTTCCGGGTCGGAGCAATCAAGGAGACCGTCATACCTTTCGACGGCCAGGATCTGATGCAGACGCATGGATCGAAGATCGACGCCTATCCGGGTCTGGCCGAGTGGTGGCGACGGGTTGCCGGCCTGTACGACACCCACAAGCCGGAATCGACCGAGCACGACCTGCTCGGCCAGATCGACTATCAGAGCAAGCTGACCAACCAGTTCCCCTTGGTCCCGCACCGCCTGATCTACACCGGCCGCGGCGCTATCCCCACCGCCGCTCGCGTCGAAGATCCAAGGACGGTGGTCGATCACGCTCTGTACTGGACGACGCTGAGCTCGGCCGAGGAAGGACAGTACCTCTGCGCAGTGCTGAACAGCAGCGCCCTGGTTGAGCGGGTCCAGGACGCGCTGGCCAAGGGTGCCTTCGGCAACCGCAACATCCACCGTGCTCCATTCCGGCTGAACATCCCTGAGTTCGCCCCCGAGGACGGCCTGCACAAGGCGTTGGCCGCGCTGGGCGGAGAGGCCGAGGAACTGGCCGCCGGCGTGGAGCTGGCAGGCGTCAAGTCGATCTCGGCCCAGCGCAAGCGGATCCGACGTGCGGCCGAGGCAGCAGGCTTGGCCGCTGAGATCGACAAGCTCGCTGCTCGCCTTCTCGACGGTGGGCCGACGGCCGCGCCTGACGACCAGGCTGTGGGAGTAGCAGCGTGACGCCTGAGCTGGTGGTCTACATCGATTACGACGCCGATCCGGATTGGGACCGGGCTTTCGAGGCGATCGTGCCCTGACGGCTGCCGACGTTCGATCTTTGGTCGAGGAGATCAAGCGCTCTGGAGAGGAGCTCCTCGAAGAGCATCCCGATCTAGCCGACTGGCCGGTGGGGGCGACGAGACGGACCTTGAGATCGGACAAACGGAGGTGCATCAGATCCTCACCGACTTCATGAACGTGATGAGTGCGAAGTGGCGGAACTCGGGACTACTTGCGCATCGACCGTTTCTCCGCCTTCTTCTTCGTAGAGGAGGATCACGAGGCGGAGTCCATACGAGATCCCGAAGCTGTCGGATCGCGCTCCTACAATTCATTACATGCGGTCGGAGGAAATGATCGTTGGCGAGCAGTATGCGCTGGAGACCAGGCGAAGCTCAGGCCCACTCAAGGTGACGGTCCTTGAGACGCCAGCCGAGGTGCGTAGCCAGCAGCGGGTGCGGATCCGTTACGAGGCGGGGGTTTCCCTTGGCAAGGTCTCTGACGTGCCGAGCAGACGCATCATTCGTCCATGGCGAGGGACCGTGCCGCGACGACGCACTGCTCGGCGGCGCCAGCCTCCCCTTCGAGCCTGGCCGCCGAGCGTAGGTGATTCGGTGCTGTGGGCGGAGACGGGCCCGGTTACCTGGACGATCGAGCGCATCGATGGTGCTGAGGTAGACATTTGCAGCGCAATCTTCGGCCGCGAGCAACGTCACTCCGTTGCACTCAAAGAACTGACCCCGGCGCCAGCGCAAGAGCAGGAGGTGCTTGAGGGGAATCCAACTGCCGCCGCAGCACTGGCTAGGCTGGCTTCGGCGGAAACCACGCCAACCGGCGAGAACGAGCAAGACCAACCACCACTTCACCCGATACCCGATTCAGACGACGACGAGAGCGGCGATCCGCTGACGCGACTACTCGACCGACTCGTCTTCAGTCCACACGCACTCGGGCAATACCGAGGTAGGAATGGGCGCAAACCTCCCTTGGCCGAAGTTCCCGGACTGTTGCGACGGGAGATCAAGCGGGACGGCACGCTGATTCGAAGGTGGCCGGGCGACCGCGAGGAGTATCTGCGGATACGCGTACCGGGCAGGTTCGATGTGGTGCTTGAGGAGAGCCCCTCCCAAGCAGGACAGGTTGTCGTGGACAGGCTCACGCTGTCGCGCCGGGGGAAGCAAGGCAAGGGCAGGCGGCAGCGTAGGCGCCCAGAGGGAAAGCGACGAGCCGCTTAGCTCGGCTGGAGGGTTCATCAAGCTCGGGCTCGAGGTCCGGCAAGCCTCGACGGCGCTCAATGCGTACAGCGCGGGCGCATCCGAACTCGGTCGCCCGTATCTGAGTCGATCAGATTGATGCGGATTCGTCGAGGTCAGGGAAGAGCGCTCCACGGCCGTGGAGCGAAGCATTCGACTCTACAACGCGATAAGCCTCATGGAGAACGGGCCTCAGCTGATCGACAGAGACGCCGAAAACTTCCGCTAGAGGGCCAGCGCAGCGCGAGCTGCGAACGTGCGCTCGCAGTCGGCGCTCGCCGCCGGCGCCGACAGCGTGGCAGTAGGTGCGTCCCTCGTTCTGCGCCATTCGGAGCGCGGCAATAAGGTCGGATTCGGCCAGCGCGCCGTGGAGATGGTCGTCTCGACCCAAGATGGGCATTTCGGCCCTTAGGGGGCTACCCTCGATCCATCCGACCATGGACGTGAAGGTCTGATCTGCTCCCCGGTCAAAGACATCGGCGTGCCGCAGGTCGCTGGACTCGAAGACAGTGACTTCGGGACCGTACGGATTCGGCATCACAATGGCGCTCAAGGCTGGGAGGCGATCGCAGCGATCGTGAGCCAGGCAATAAGCGGATGACGCCC